>CABQZS010000065.1 GCA_902468695.1 uncultured Collinsella sp. | reverse complement strand
GTCGTTCAGGTCCAGGCCGACGAGCTTCATAAGGTCGAAGCTCATGGCGCGCTGGGCGGCCTCGGGCACGCGGGCGTGCAAAAAGTCGGCAGCGGGCTGCTGGCCGCGCTCGCCGACGGCGTGCACGAGCGGCACGACCGTCGCCTTGACCTCATCGCAAAACGCATCGAAGCTCTTGGCGGAAAGGCCGCGCTCGTACTGGTCGAGCCAAACGTCGTATGGGTCGCGCTTGGGGTCCATGAGCTCGGCCTGATGCTTAAGTTGGGCGACGATCCTATCCACATAGGGCTCAAAGCTCGCCCAGTCATTGGCCGTCTTGGCCTTGTGCCATACGGCATCGGCCTCGCAGGTGAGCCTAGTCCAGGCCTCGGCCTCCTCGGTGGGGATGACGCCTGCCTCGCGCTGGTCGCGACCGAGCACACGGATCTCGTCGAGCAGCTGCGGGTCGTCTACATGTCCGCCTGCAACCGTCTCGCGCGCTAACGAGCGTACGAGCTCAACGGACTTCTCGCTGGTCAGTAGCTTGTGATGCTCGCCGGCAAGCGTGCCCATGGCGTCGGCACGGGCGGCAGCACCGTTGGCAGGAGCAATCGTCGCTCCATCGAACTCGGCAATCTTGAGCAGGTACTCGCGAGTCCACAGCTTGCCCTCGAGTTTGCGGAATTTTTTGACGGCCTTGTCGGCTTTAGCAACCTTGACGCCCTTGGCAGCCTTTGCCACGGCGGCCTTGGCCTTCTTATCGAGTTTCTTTCCCATACCGTATCCTTAATCTCGCAGGCCGAGCGCCGCAGACGGGTGCACGGCCAGTTTGCACAGCTACCTGCCTTGTACCCAGCGCGAACAAAACGGAACGCGGCGATGCACACGTAGAATGTGTTATCCTATAGCCCAATGCGTTGACGGAGAGGGTTTTGCCCGCCGCGTCGCCGGCAAGAGAGGGAAGGTCATGGGCTGCAAGCCTTCCTGCGGTGACAAGGGCCAAGCGTTCACTCCCGAGCAGCGACCTCAACGGGCGCGCGGCCAGTGGCAGCAAAGCCTCAGTAGGGAAGCCGTGAGCCTCGCGACAAGAGGCACAGAGTGGGCGCGGCGGGCCAGACATCCGCCGGGTCAAACAAGGTGGTACCGCGGAATTCAACCGTCCTTGGGCAATGCACATGCCCGAGGACGGTTTTTTGTTACCGAACCGGGCCGCGCATCCGCAGCATCGGGCGGCGTCAGCCGCCCCGGAGCGCGGATACGCGAGAGACGAAAGGGAAGACATGAGTCTGATTGATGATCTGGTCAAACTCGAGGAAGAGGCCAAGGAGCTCGTTGCAGGCGCCGACGACGCCGCCAAGCTCGAGGCTGCACGCGTTGAGCTGCTCGGTCGCAAGGGCCGCATCACCGGCCTGATGCGCATGATGGGCAAGCTCGCCCCCGAGGATCGTCCCGTGATGGGCAAGCGCGCCAACGAGATGCGCCAGCTGATCGAGGGCATGCTCGACGAGCGCACCACCGAGATGAAGGCCGCCGCCCTCAAGCACGCACTCGAGCACGATGCCGTCGACATCACGCTGCCGGGCATCCGTCCGCAGATCGGCCACCAGCACCTGATCAAGCAGATCATCGAGGAGGCCGAGGACATCTTCTGCGGCATCGGCTACACCGTCGAGTCCGGCCCCATGGTCGACACCTCCTACTACAACTTCACCGCGCTCAACGCCCCCATGGATCACCCGAGCCGTTCGGCCCGCGATACCTTCTACGTGGTCGACAACAACCCCGGCAGCGTCGCGCACCCCGAGGCTCATGCCCACGGCGAGTCCGACGTGCTGCTGCGCACCCAGACCTCGGGCGTGCAGATCCACACCATGGAGTCGCAGAAGCCGCCCATCTACATGATCTGCCCGGGCACCGTCTACCGTCCCGACACGGCCGACGCCTGCCACCTGCCGCAGTTCAACCAGATCGAGGGCCTGGTCGTCGACGAGGGCATCACCTTTGGCGATCTTAAGGGCACGCTCGACTACTTTGTTAAGTGCATGTTTGGCGAGGACCGCAAGACGCGTTATCGCCCGCACTTCTTCCCCTTCACCGAGCCTTCCTGCGAGGTGGACGTGAGCTGCCACGTGTGCGGCGGCAAGGGCTGCAACTTCTGCAAGCACAGCGGCTGGATCGAGATCCTGGGCTGCGGCATGGTCGACCCCAACGTCCTGATCAACTGCGGCATCGACCCCGAGAAGTACACCGGCTTTGCCTTTGGTATTGGTGCCGAGCGCGTCGCGGCACTGCGCTACGACTTGCCCGACCTCAGAACGCTCATGACTGGCGATATGCGCTTCTTGAATCAGTTCTAGGCTGCGGCTTGCCCAAGCACGGCACCTCGGCGCTCATTCGTCGCTTGCGTACCAAAGTACGCGGCGCTCCTCTTTCGGGCCGATCTGCCGCACTTGGACAACCCTCGCTTTGTAAGGAATGTTCACAAAGTTGAAGTTTCCACCTGCATCTCTTCGCAGGCTTTCAGTATGAAAGGAGAGCTAGATGCGTGTTTCTTACGACTGGCTCAAGACCATGATCGATATTCCGGAGGATCCCAAGACCCTTTCGGACGAATATATCCGTACCGGCACCGAGGTCGAGGCGATCGACACCGTGGGCGAGTCCTTCGACCACGTGGTGACCGCCAAGGTGCTCACCAAGACCCCGCACCCCGATAGCGACCACATGTATGTGTGCTCGGTCGACGTGGGCGACAAGAACCTCGACCCCGACGGCAATCCCGCTCCGCTGCAGATCGTCTGCGGCGCGCAGAACTTTGAGGCCGGCGACCACATCGTCACGGCCATGATCGGCGCCGTGCTTCCCGGCGACGTCAAGATCAAGAAGAGCAAGCTTCGCGGCGTCGTGTCCATGGGCATGAACTGCTCCGCGCGCGAGCTCGGCCTGGGTGGCGACCACTCCGGCATTATGATCCTGCCCGAGGATACGCCCTGCGGCATGCCGTTTGCCGAGTACGTGGGCTCGAGCGACACCGTGCTCGACTGCGAGATCACGCCCAACCGCCCCGACTGCCTGTCCATGATCGGCATGGCTCGCGAGACCGGCGCCATCTTCGACCGCGATTTCCACGTTGAGCTGCCCGCCATCAAGGCCGAGACCGGCCGCGCGACCGACGACGAGCTTTCCGTCGAGATTGCCGACGAGGGCCTGTGCGACCGCTACGTTGCCCGCATCGTGCGCAACGTGAAGGTCGGCCCGTCGCCCGACTGGATGGTCAAGCGCCTTAACGCCCTGGGCGTGCGCCCGCACAACAACATCGTCGACATCACCAACTATGTGATGATGCTCACTGGTCAGCCGCTGCACGCCTTTGACCTCGACACCTTTGCCGAGCGCGATGGCAGGCGCCGCGTGGTCGTTCGCGCCGCCCAGCAGGACGAGAAGTTCACGACGCTCGACGGCGAGGAGCGTACGCTCGACGCCGGCATGGGTCTCATCACCGACGGCGAGCGTCCTGTGGCGCTGGCCGGCGTTATGGGTGGCATGGATTCCGAGATTGAGGACGACACCGTCGACGTGATGGTCGAGAGCGCCTGCTTCAACGCCGGCCGCACCTCGCACACCAGCCGTGACCTGTCGCTGATCTCCGACGCCTCCATCCGCTTTGAGCGCCAGGTCGACGAGACCGGCTGCGTGGATGTTGCCAACGTTACCTGCGCGCTCATCGAGGAGATCGCCGGCGGCGAGGTCGCCCCCGGCTATGTGGACGTGTTCCCCGCGCCCAAGACCATCGACGGCATCAAGCTGCGCCTGGCCCGCGTACGCGCCATCTGCGGTGCTGACATCGAGCCCGACTTTATCGAGCGCTCACTCACCCGCCTGGGCTGCACCGTCGAGCGCGACGGCGAGGACTTTATGGTCACGCCGCCGAGCTTCCGTCCCGACCTGCCGCGCGAGATCGACCTGATCGAGGAGGTCCTGCGCCTGTGGGGCATGGGCCGCGTGACGGCGACCATCCCGGCTGCCAGGAACCATATCGGCGGCCTGACCCGCGAGCAGAAGCTCACCCGCAAGGTTGGCGAGATCCTGCGCGCCTGCGGCCTCAACGAGACCACGACCTTTGGCTTCGCCGCCCCGGGCGACCTGGAGAAGATCGGCATGTCCACCGAAGGCCGCGGCTGCCCCGTGGTGCTCATGAACCCGCTGGTGGCCGAGCAGACCGAGATGCGCCGCTCGTTGCTGCCGGGTCTGCTGCAGTCTGTGGCCTACAACGAGGCCCACGGCACGCCCAACGTGCATCTGTACGAGGTCGGCAGCCTGTTCCACGGTCGCGAGAACGCCAGCCTGCCCAAGGAGACCAAGTCCGTAGCGGGCGTGCTGTCGGGCCAGTGGAGCGAGCAGTCCTGGAACATGAAGTACCGTAAGCTGCGTTTCTTCTTTGGCAAGGGCATTGTCGAGGAGCTGCTTGCCCAGCTGCGCGTCGAGAAGGTTCGCTTCCGTCCCGTCGAGGGCGAGGGCTATGCCTTCCTGCAGCCGGGTCGTGCTGCCGAGGTGCTCTCGGGCGGTACCGTGCTGGGCTGGGTTGGCGAGATTCACCCCGAGGCGCGCGAGGCTATGGGCATTGACGAGGTCGTCGTTGCCTTTGAGCTCGACTTGGACAAGCTGATCAAGGGCGCCCGCAACCAGGAGAACTACCGTGAGTTCTCGCAGTACCCGGCCGTTGAGCACGACCTTGCTATCGTGGTCGACAACACTGTGACCTGCGAGGATCTTGAGCGTCGTATTACGAGTGCCGGCGGCAAGCTGCTCGAGGGCGTGCGCCTGTTCGATGTCTACCGCGATCCCATCCGCATCGGAGCGGGCAAGAAGTCCATGGCCTTTGCGCTTACGTATCGCTCCGACGACCACACGCTCACCAGCGAAGAGGTCGAAAAGGCGCACCAGAAGATCGTCACCAAGGTGTGCAAGGGCGTAAACGGCGAGGTCCGCGGCTAGGTCCTGCGCTGGGGTATGGGTTAGCGGTGGCTGCTGCCGAATCCTACATGACCGCTATGCCCGGTATAAGGCACCGTTGAGCCTGCATATATGACACGCGCATTACATAACGGCGTGCTGCTTTGTCGGCAGTGCGCCGTTTTGCTATGATAGCCCGCGTCGTGTTACGAATCTGACATTACGTAACACTGGAAAGGTGATTCAAACGGCGTTGCAATTCCGTGCGCCGATAACCGGGAGGCGTGCATGCATATTCCAGATAATTATCTGTCCCCGCAGACCGATGCCGTCATGGCAGTGGCGATGGTGCCCGTTTGGGTTCACTGCATCAAGAAAGTGCGCGCCACGCTCGATCGCGAGCACATGGCTTTCCTGGGCATCTGCGCCGCGTTCTCCTTCCTGCTTATGATGTTCAATGTGCCGCTGCCCGGCGGCACCACAGGTCACGCCGTCGGCGGCGCGCTCATTGCGCTGCTGCTAGGCCCCGAGGCCGCGGCTATCGCTGTCTCGGTTGCGCTGGCACTGCAGGCGCTGCTGTTTGGCGACGGCGGCGTTCTGTCGTTTGGCGCCAACTGCTTTAACATGGCCTTTGTGCTGCCGTTTGTCGCTGCTATCGTGTTCCGTGCGCTCAACAGCCGCCTGCACGACAAGAGCTGGGGCACCTCGGTTTCTGCCGTCGTGAGCGGTTGGGTCGGCCTGTGCCTGGCAGCCCTGTGCGCGGCAATCGAGTTTGGTATTCAGCCGATGCTCTTCACCAACGCTTCGGGCGCTCCGCTGTACTGCCCCTTCCCGCTGTCCGTGGCTATTCCGGCCATGTTGATCCCGCATATGCTGGTTGCCGGCGTGGTCGAGGGCGTGGCGACTGCCGCGATCTACGGCTTTATCAAGAAGACGGCGCCGAGCGTTATCGTCGGGCCCGAGGCCGTCGATGGCCAGCTTACTGCCGAGGGCGCTGCTGCCAAGAAGACCTCGCTGGTCCCCACGCTCATCTTGGTTGCCGTGCTTGTCGTGGCTACGCCGCTCGGCTTGCTTGCCACAGGTGACGCATGGGGCGAGTGGGACGCCGAGGGCGCCGCGACCGCCGTTCAGGAGGTTGGTGACGACAGCCTGCAAGCTTCGGTCGGCCTTGATACCCCGACCTTTGCCGACGCTCTGCCTACGGGTGATTACCTGCAGGCCTATTCCGAGGAGCAGGGTCTTGGCTTTGCCGGTCAGGCTGCCATGTATATCCTGTCCGGCGTGATTGGCGTGGCGGTGCTCACCATCGCATTCCGTCTGATCTCGCTGACGGTTAAGGAAAGCGGTGCTCATGGCAATAGCCGAGCTGCCTAGCTGGCTTGCGGTCGAGCAGCGTTACGAGCCCGTGGGGGCTCGGCATCGTGTGATGCAAAAGAACGTCCTGCACCTGGCGAGCCTGCTTGAGCGGGTTCGCCTGGGTGGGGGCGCGCACGAGGGCGGGTCGATGGTCGACCGCGCCCTTTCTTGCGTTTCGGCTCCGGTGCGCCTGGTGGGGATGTTCGTCTGCGTTCTATGCGTGTGTCTGACGCAGAGCCCGCTGTACCTCATGTTGATGGCGGCTATCGCGCTGGTGCTGGTCGCGGTGCGCCCCGCACGCGGGCTGCGTGCGACCATTGTACCGGCGCTCGGCGCCACGGGGCTCGCAGTGGTTCTGGCGCTGCCTGCCCTGCTGCTGGGCGCTTCCGCTACGGGCGCCATGCTCAAAATTGCGCTTAAGACGTTCATTAACGTGTCGCTCGTGCTGGGCGTTTCGTGGACGCTTACCTGGAGCCGCATGTCGGCGGCGCTCAAGACGCT
>CABQZS010000064.1 GCA_902468695.1 uncultured Collinsella sp. | reverse complement strand
TACAGCGCGAAGTCGCCGCCGACGAGCGTGGAGACGGGCTCCTCGTGGTAAACGGCGGAGATGGCCTGAGCGAACTCCTCGGCGACCGAGATGGTCTTGATCTTGCCGCCGACCTCGACGGGAATGGCGTCGGTGACGAGGCACTCGACGATCGGGGCGTCGTTCAGACGCTCGATGGCCGGACCGGAGAAGATGCCGTGGGTGGCGCAGACGTAGATGTCGCCAGCGCCCATAGCCTTGAGCTCCTTGACGTTGGCGCACAGGGTGCCAGCGGTGTCGATCATGTCGTCGTTGATGATGCAGGTCTTACCCTTGATGTCACCGATGATGCCCATGACCTCGGCGGCGTTGTGGCGCGGACGGCCCTTGTGGGCGATGGCCAGGTCGCAGCCGAGCATGTCGGACAGCTTCTTGGCGGCCTTGGCACGACCCACGTCGGGGGAGACGACAACCAGGTTATCGGTGTCGAAGTGCATGTCGTTGTAGTACTGGCCAAACAGAGGCAGTGCGGACAGGTGGTTAACCGGGATATCAAAGAAGCCCTGGATCTGACCCTGGTGCAGGTCGAGGGTGATGATGCGGTTGACGCCAGCGCGCTCGAGCAGGTTGGCGACGAGGCGGGCGGTGATGGGCTCGCGCGGGCCGGCCTTGCGGTCCTGGCGGGCATAGCCGTAGTGGGTGATGACGGCGGTGATGGAGCGGGCGGATGCGCGCTTGGCAGCGTCGGTGGCGATGAGCAGCTCCATGAGCATGTCGTTGACGTTGCCGCCGGCCACGGACTGAATCAGGAAGACGTCGGCGCCGCGGACGGTCTCGTCGTAGCGGGCGTAAATCTCACCGTTGGCGAACTGCTTTAGCGTAAGGCCCGAAAGCTCGACCCCAAGGTACTCAGCGATCTTCTGAGCGAGGGGACGGTTGGAGGAACCGGAATACACGCGGATGGACTTGCGCATATTCTCCGACTTCTCGGGATCATTAATCGGCATTACCCTTCTCCTTTATATCGAATGCCATATAGATGCCTTGTTGCATTGTAACCGCGCGACGGGGTTAATCGGGTCTTGATAACGTCTTTACCGTCAACGGACACGAACCGACCACTCATCCGGTTGCGCAGGTCACGATAGAAAAAGGAGCCGCCCCCATGGGAACAGCTCCTTAGATGCTTGGTAAAACGTTATACTTCGTCGTCCTCGTGCAGACGGCGGCGGTAATCGGCGGCCCAGCCCTCAATGTTTACCTGGCGGGCACGACCCAGGCCAAGTGCGTCGGCCGGGACCGGCTCGGTGATGACGGAGCCGGCGGCCACGAGCGCGCCGTCGCCGATCTGGGCAGGCGCGACCATCATGGTGTCGGAACCGATGAAGGCGTCCTTGCCGATGACGGTCTTGTGCTTGTGCACGCCGTCGTAGTTGCAGGTGATGGAGCCCGCGCCCACGTTGACGCCGGAGCCCATGGTGGTGTCGCCGATGTAGGACAGGTGCGGCACCTTGGAGCCCTCGCCGATCGTGGACTTCTTGATCTCCACGTGCGTTCCGGCCTTGGATCCGTCGAGCATGTGGGTGCCCGGGCGCAGGTAGGCGCGCGGGCCGCAGTCGACGCCGTTCTCGATGACGGCCTCGATGGCGATAGTCTCATCGATGACGCAGCCGCTGCCGACGGTGGTGTCGGTGAGGCGGCTGTTGGGGCCAAGCTGGCACTCCTCGCCCACGGTGACGTGGCCGATCAGGTGCGTCTGCGGCCACACGACGGTGTCACGGCCGATAACAGCGTCGGGGCCGATCCAGGCCTGCGTGGGATCGATGAACGTGACGCCCTCGGCCATCCAGTGCTCGTTGATGCGGTCGCGCGCGATGGCGGTGAGCTGCGCGAGCTGAATGCGGCTGTTGACGCCCAGGCCATCGCGGTAGTCATCGCAGTGGAAGATGGAGACCGCCTGGCCGTGACCCTTGAGGATTTCGAGCATGTCGGGCAGGTAGTACTCGGACTGCGCGTTGTCGTTGCCGATTTCGTTAATGTGGGCGGCGAGCTGCGCGCCGTCGAAGGCGTAGCAGCCGGCGTTGCACTCGAGCAGCGTGGCGGCCTGCTCGGGCGTGCAGTCCTTCTGCTCGATGATGCGTTCGATCTGGCCGTCGGCGCCCAGCTTGATGCGGCCGTAGCCGAAAGGATCGGGCGGGGTCATGGTCATGACGGTGCAGGCGAGCTCGCCGGTAGCGACGGTCTGCGCGAACTTGGCGACGGTGTCGGCGGTGATGAGCGGCAAGTCGCCGTTGAGCACGACGACGGGGCCTTGCGTGATGCCGCAGGCCTCGAGCGCGACCTTCACGGCGTGACTGGTGCCCAGGCGTTCGGTCTGCTCGACGCACTCGACCTTGGTGGCGCTGTTGGCGTAGGCGCCGTCGATGAGGGCGCGCATCTCGTCGGCGTGGCTGCCGATGACGACCACGACGCGGCTGCAGCCAGCCTTGATGGTGGCGTCGACGATCCACTGGACCATGGGCTTGCCCAGGATCTTGTGCGAAACCTTGCAGTGGTTCGACTTCATGCGGGTGCCCTCGCCGGCAGCGAGGATAATTGCGGTTGCGTCCATGTGATCTCCTGTTACGTTATAGAGACGTGTGTTTGGAAACGATACACGGCGCAATATGATACCGCAGGCATATGATGAGCGCGTAACGATTGGTTTGCGGCGGTTGAGGCTTGCGTCGCTGGTGTGGCGTTTGCGCTGCTTGCGTGCGGCGTTGGCGATGCTGCGGAGCTGTCGTTTGAGCGAGGGGACGGGGGTGCCCGTGGACAACATGCGAGAGGAGTTTGGCGGCGAGCCCGTCGCGGCGTTCTCGATGTCGCATCCGGCTGTGCCGGCCCTCTACATGGTACTGACGCTGGGGCTCACCATGTTCTCGATGCAACCGGTGCTGATCGCGCTGTCGCTTGCGGGTGGGCTGGCGTACGGGCTTGCGACGCGCGGTGCTGCGCGCACGTTGGGGGCGCTTCGCTGGCAGCTGCCGGTGATTTTGATTATCGCGGTGCTCAATCCACTGTTTAGCGCTTCGGGTTCGACGGAGCTGTTCCGTATTGGCATGCGCGCGGTGTATCTGGAGAGCATGGTATATGGCCTGTGCATGGGCGGGCTGTTTGTGGCGAGCGTGCTGTGGTTTGAGGCCGCGGCGTCGATGCTCGAATACGACAAGGTACTCGCACTGTTAGGCAACGCCGCGCCGGTGATTGCGCTCATGATCTCGATGTGCATGAGGCTTATCCCGCAGTTTTTGCGCCGCGGCCGCACGGTGCTGGCGGTGCAGGACGCGATTGATGTACCGGGGCGTGCGCCGGCCGACCCCGTGCGTTCGCGTTTGCGGGCATCGAGTGTGTTGATGGGCTGGGGCATGGAAGATTCGCTGGAG
>CABQZS010000063.1 GCA_902468695.1 uncultured Collinsella sp. | reverse complement strand
ATCTCGGCACTGCGCGCCGTGCTGTAGACCCACGCATCGCGGGCACTCGGATAAAAGTAGCCGTAGTAGTTATTGATGAGCGCCGAGATATAGCACTCGGGATCCTTTTTGAACATCTGGGCCCACACCTCAAAATAGGCCTTGATGTCCTCTTGCGAGGCATACTCGTTAAAGCAATTTTTAACGGCGTCCGACTTATCCGGGTTGTAACGGCGGCCCAGGTTCTCGTACTTGAGCACACGGTCGATCACGGCACGCTCTTCGTCGGTCACCAAGCCGTCGCAAGGAGCCTCCACAATGGTGCCGTCCTCCTTAACCGTGGGGTTGACGCCCGAGTTGAGGCCGTCGTGCTTTTGGACAAAACGAGCCGTCTGCTGAAACGGAATCGAGAGGATTTCGCGCTTGGAACCAGGCGTGATGTCGTGCACCGGCATAAAGACCTTGGTGAAGTACATGTTGGAGGCAAGGCAGAGCGCGAGCACCGCGAGGACGCCGACCCAGCGGAAACGCGGGATGGCGCCCGAAGGCGCAGCACCAGCCTGCTTGGCTGCACGACGAGCCACATACGCGTCCCATGCGCAAAACGCCGCCGCGATTACGCATGCCGCCAGGGGAAACACCAGGCCGCCGTTGCGCAGAAACGTGGAACCCATGGCGCCCAGAGCGAGCAGCAGCCAGTCGTGGCGCGCAAAGAGCACGGGCCTCTGTTCGCCCGCACGCTCGGCATTGGCATCGCGACGGGGCAGGCCGCAGGCCACGAGCTTCACGGTCTGCACCAACAGCAACAAAAACGTGTCGGCAAACAGCACATCTTTGGTAAGCAGGGCCGCGTAGTTGGAGAACATGGGCATAAACACAAAGAACAGCAAGATCACGCCGCGGACCGGCAGGCTCACGCCCAGTTTGCGCAGCGACGAGATGGAATAGGCCATGCAGGCGGCCGTAATGACGAACTGAGCGCAGGTGTAGATGGCAAGACCTGCGTTAGCACTGTTGAACAGTGAAAGCCCCAGCTGGACGCACGAACCGATGATAGCCGTGTGCACCACGGGATGATGTCCGTTGAGCAACACATTGGGATTGAGCAGGCGCAGGTAGTCACTCGTTCCGTTGGGGTAGTTGAACCACTGGCGAATCTGCGCACCCGTATCTCCCATAAAAAGGCCGGGCAGCGAGGCGATGAGCGTGGGCGCCCAGGCGATAATAAGCACCAGGAAGGGCCCGGCAAAGGGATGGACCGAGAGCACGGCGTGAGCCACACGCCATACGCGGCCAAAGTGCGCTTCGGAAAACGGAATGCGCCGAGAGCTCAGCCAATCTAGACACTCAAAGGCAAGGTAGAAGGCAACGACCGCCAAGAGCATCCAGCCCGCGACGCCAATCCAGGCGCAGATGATGCGGGCCTTGTCGCCGAGCACGATCTCGGCCGAATCGGTGAGGTCGTAGCTGCGGCCAAACACCATGCAGACGGCAAAGAACAGCGACGGAAGGATCACCGAGGGACGCCAAGCGTCGCCGCGGCCAAAGAATACGTAGCGAAACGGCAGCGTGAGCAGGCAGGTAAGCGCAAGCAGCATGACCGCGTCGGTATGGCCGGCAAACGAGAGGAGCACCTCGTAGCACACGTACAGCATGCCCGAGGCTTTGGGGTCAATCGCCAAGACTGCGTTGCTCGACACCGGGGCGGGATCGATGGAAAACGCCGTGGTCGCCAACAGCGCGAGCAAAAATGCGATGAGCGTCTGCTTGGCGGGGTAGCGCTTAAACCAGACGATGCGGGCAGCGTCGCGCGCAGCCGTTGTGGAGAGGTCGGAATCCTTCACAGTCGAAAGCCTTTCTAGAAACCTATCAAACTCGGCAAGACCACCACAAAGGTGCCTGTCCCCTTTGTGGTGGTCTTGGTTAGGCGTCCAGGTAGACGCGCTGGGGCTGGTTGCGGTGTCGGGCGAAAATGATGAGCGCCAGGCCGGCGATCACGAGCGGCAAACTCAGCAGCTGGCCCATGGTGATAACGCCTCCCAGCAGATAGCCCAGCTGGGCATCGGGCACGCGCACGAACTCAACGAGAAAGCGGACGATGCCGTACCCCATCACGAACACGCCCATAAACGTGCCCTGGGGCAGCAGCGGCTTTTTGCGGCTGAGCACCTGCAAAATACAGAAGAGCACGACGCCCTCTAGGAATGCCTCATAGAGCTGGGAAGGATGACGCGGCATATCGCCCGCGGTGCCGCCAAAGACAACACCCCAAGGCAGATCGGTCGGCTTACCCCACAGCTCGCCGTTGACGAAATTGGCACAACGGCCCAGGCACAGCGCCAGCGGAGCACCGATGACGGCAAGGTCGGCGATGGTCCAGGCGTCGAGCTTATACATGCGGCACACGATGATGCCGCCCAAGATGCCGCCCACCAGGCCGCCGTGGAAGCTCATGCCTCCCTCGTTGGTGGCAAAGATTTCGAGCGGGTGGGCCCAATAGTAGCCATCGCCGTAAAAGACGACGTAAAACAGGCGCGCGCCGATGATGAGGCCAAAGACCGCGCCGACCACGACGCTCGTCAGGTCATCAATCGTGATGTCGAAGCCCCAACGACGCTGCGTGCGGTACATAACGACCGCCGTGAGCAGAGCGCCGACCACGTAGGCCAGGCCGTACCAGTAGATGGTGATGGGGCCCGCCGAGATCGCGACGGGATCAAGCATATGGTAGAGGTCGTTGAGCATATCGATCCCCTGCTCCCTACATACAAATGCGGCCGCGGGCCTTGCGCTCGCAGCCGCATATCTGGGCGTAACGACTACGCGGAGCGTACCGTCCGCAGCTTTCGCATCTTAGAACGGCGCGTACTCGTCGTACAGGTCCTCGGCCTCGCCGGAAGCATTGACCTGCTCAACGCGGGTAACGCCGGGCACATGCTCCTTCAGGATGCGCTCGATACCCATGGAAAGGGTCAGCGAGCTCATGGGACAGCCGGCGCAAGCGCCCTGCAGTTCCAGCTTGACGACACCCTCGTCGTCGACGCCCACATACTCCATATCGCCGCCATCGGCCTGCAGGTTGGGGCGAATCTCTTCAAGAACCTTCTTAAGCAGCTCTTCGTTAACAGCCACAGGGGCTCCTTTCTCACAATAACGCGGGCACGCCCGCGGACAGAAGCTATGTTACTACAGCCATGTACCCGCTCACGAGCCGTCCATGCGCGCAGACGCGACTTTCACGAGTAGTCAATTTGGGACGGGGCTCTTTGAGCTGCGTTCGTCGTCAGATAGCGACAACGCATATTACTGCCGAGCCTGTCCCCCGGTACCAATCTGGACATCGACGATGACCTGGCGGTAGCTGATGCCACAGGAGTCGAGGATGCGGCGGCTGATACGGCCGTCATCGGTGTCGGCGTACTTGTTGTCCAGGTAGACGACCTCGCCCACGCCCACCTGAGCCAAAATCTTGGCGCAGTCGTGGCACGGGAACAGCGTGACGTAGACCGTGGAACCCTCGAGGTCCTTGAGCGAGCCACGGTAGTTGAGCACGGCGTTGGCCTCGGCATGGACCACGTAGTTGTGCTTGTCCTGCAGCGGGTCGTCGCTCGTACCCCACGGAAAAAAGTCGTCGTTGAGCGCCGAGGGCGTACCGTTGTAGCCCACCGAAAGGATGCGGTGGTTGGTGTTGGCGATGCACGCACCCACCTGCGTGTTGGGGTCCTTGCTGCGGCGCTGCGCGGCGATGGCCACGCTCATAAAGAACTCGTCCCAGCTAATGACGTCCAGGCGCTTGCCTGACGAAGTTTGATGAAGATCGTCCGACATGGCAGACACCTCCGTAATCGCAATAGTTTGACCCATTGTAGCAGGTAAAAGGTGGGGGCGTTTGTCCCACCGGCGCCCTCACCTTTACACGCGGCGGGGCTTTTGGTTGATACGATAGAGCTCGGCCAGTCCTCGCAACGTCAGCGCATCGTCGACCGTCAGACTGTGACCGACCAGCGACGCGAGTGCCTCGGCATCGTCGCCGGTTATGACGATGGGCACGTCGCCCTCCCCCGCGGCCTTGGTCGCGCGCATCTCGGCGAGCACCATGTCGAGCATGCCGTCGATGCGGGCTACCTCGCCCAGAACCACGCCCGAGCGCATGGCCTCGCGCGTGTTGCGACCGATGACGTGCGTT
>CABQZS010000062.1 GCA_902468695.1 uncultured Collinsella sp. | reverse complement strand
GCCGAGGCTGTGAAGAACGGCATCTGCAAGGTTAACTACGCCACCGAGCTGCGTCAGGCCTACACCAAGGGCTTCATGGCCTACATGGCCGAGAATCCCGCCTGCTTCGATCCTAAGAAGCCGGCCAAGGAGGGCATGCGTGAGATCACCGAGCTGGTTAAGATCCGCATGACCAACCTCAACTCTGTGGGCAAAGCAGAGTAACAGCAAGGGTACTCTGATCCCACCGGACGGTTTGGGCGGGTCCCGTACTTAGTTTCCAAAACGTCCTCGCGCATGAAGGCCCCCGTTGTCTCGCTTCTTCGAAGCGTTGACAACGGGGGCCTTCGCGCTGCGGAATGATTTTGGAAACTAAGTACGGGACCCGCCCAAACCGTCCTGCTCAATCGCCCTTGTGGCGTTAGTGTCGGAAAAATAAGACGTTGCTTTTTGCCCCCTGCGGAAAGATTGGGGAACTAAGCCCTCGTCCCTCCCAGGTTGACCTACTCGAGGTCGTCGCCCTTGTGGCGTTGGGGCTGAAAGGGTGGGGCGCGGGGGTTACTTGGTTGTTAGGGTTAGTAGGTCGTTGGGGGTTTTGAGGTTGTAGGTGGCGTTTGGGATGTCTTGGTGTGATCCCCATGCCGCTCTGGCAAAACTGACCCCTGCCGAAGTTGCGCATTGTTCGTCGTAGACGGTGTCGCCAACGTAGACGACGTTGCCAGGATTCGCGCCCGTACGCCGGAGATATTCGAGCATGGGAGCGGGTGCGGGTTTATGTTCGGTTGTGTCTTCGACAAGGATGATGTGCTCAAAATACTTATCGAAGCCAAGGGGTGCAATTTCTTCTGCGTATTCGTCGCGCGCACGTGAGGAGACGATGCCAAGTTTGCAGCCGCTATCGGCGAGTGTCGCGATGACTTCAAGCAAACCTGGAAACACGCTGATGGTGCTTTTAAAGCTGGCGGCAACTTGGCACCAGCGATCCAACGTTGCCTGCGAGTAGATTCCAAGTTTCTCAAGGGCATCCTTGCCGGGTATGCCGAGGGCAAATTCAAGCTCGTGTCGGGGGAGCGTTTTGCCGGTCTCTTCTTGGACAATCTGGACAAGCGATGATAGAACGCTTTCTTCTGTATCTGCCAATGTCCCATCAACGTCAAATACGATATGGTCAAAGTGCTTCATATGATTGCTCCTCTCTGTTGTTTGCCTGCAAGTTTGATGCGGTGACAGAAGAAAGGCTAGCGGGATTTCTGCCTGGTGCTATCGAGATTCTGCCTCGCTGCTCGATAGCTCGAAGGAGTGCACCCCATTTGTTCTTTAAATACCTGGCCAAGATGGCTTGCTGTTATAAATCCGCATTGGCGCGCGACTGTCTGTACCGTTCGCGTGGTGTGTGCCAAAAGTTCGCAAGCACGGTTTATGCGGTATGCGCGTAGATATGCCGCCGGGGTCGTTCCTGCACAAGTTTCGATAATGCGGTAACACTCTCTTTCGCTTACGCCGGCTGCAGATGCCATCTGGGGCACATCTATAGCGGCTGCATAGTTTGCGCGGATAAAGTCCAGGATTGCCTTGAACTGTACGTCGCGGCTGGTCATCCAAGAGGCGCCGTTGGAGGAAAAGAGCGGTTCGGCCTTGGCGTAAATCTGAATCCAGAGCTCTGACAAGTTATTTCGAAGCGCCATCTCGTTCTGCGGCCGTTGAAGGTCGTGGCTAAAGGAGCTCTTCAGCAAATCTATAAAGGGCATATCGTCGGGGTTGGTGGGCGACCATTTGAGCACATCGACGCCTCGACATTGAAGTAATGGATTGATGTAGCGCTTTTGGAGACGTCCCGCGGGATCGCCGAGCATCGACGGCTGAAAGATATGCAGCATTTGAATGGCTGGCGCCGAATTGGGCGATTGCAGCGTGCTGTGCAAAACGCCGCCGTTGATAAAGCCGGCGGACCCTTCCTCAAAGCGTACGTGCTCATGAGCCGCGCGCGTTCGATAGTCAATCGCTCCCTGCTCCATGTGGAAAAGCTCAACTTCGGAATGCCAGTGCCAGGGGACGGAATTGCCCGGATAGCGAGCGAATTCTGCGCGTTCGGCAATATAGGGCCAGTCTTCGGCGGTCTCGGGAAACGCTTCCTCGCGTCCTCCGCGGTGCAATTCTATGTGATCCATGTTTCGCATGGCATCAGTATAAAGCGCGATGGGCTTAGATTGCTCTTGCCTGTTCGGGGAACGCCTTGTCTAGGGATGCTTGGAGCTTTTCGAAGGATGCTCGTAAGTTGAGGCTCTGATCGGCTGAGCGCTTGGTTTTTGTGGTGGGGGAGTCGAGGAGACCGTTTCTCTGTGTCGGGGGGAAGGAGAAAAGGTTTGCATGTTTTAGGGATGGCTGCTGTGCTGCGTCATTGGAAGAATGCATGCTTATGCGGCCTCCTCGATGTCCACCAAAAGGTTGCGCACAGGGTGTGCTGCTAGGTCCCGTGCGTTGGCAGTATTATGCAGCGGACCGTTCAAAGAAGCGCTAAAGAAAGGCTTAACCTGGTTTGGTGTTACGATGAAACCGCAGGTCAAGGCTATTGAGTAACACTCTTGAAAGGTTTTGAGCTTAAGGGCTTTCTAAGGTTTGTGGCGTAGACGTGGCGCGGACGTGCGGAGCGTGTGAATGCTCGCTGTTAGCGTTGCGGTGCCGCGGCACGCACCTGATCGATGACCTTTTCCATCGTGGCGTCGATGCGGTCCTTTTTGAGTTCGCATTCCCAGATGGTTATGGGCGTCCAGCCCATTTGAGTGAGTGCTGCCACGGCGGCACGGTCGCGCTCGACGTTGCGACGGAACTTTGCCTCCCAAAACTCAACATTGCGCTTGGGTTGACTTGGGTTGCATTTGGGACAGCGATGCCAAAAGCAGCCGTTGACGAAGATGGCGATCTTGCGGCCGGGGAAGGCGATGTCGGGCTTGCCGGGAACCTTCCATTCCAAGCGATAACCCGTAAGGCCCGCTGCGCGCAGGCGCTGGCGAACGAGCAGCTCTGGCTTGGTATTGGCGCGCTTGTTGCCCTTCATGGACTTTTTGATGGCGGCGCGACGGCGGACCAGTTCGCGCTCGTCAGCGGAGAGGTCCGAGGTATCGATGCCGTCGAGCAGACCTGGTTTGGGGCGTTTTTTGCTACGGCGCTTAGGTGCGCGCTTGGGTTTGGTAGCGGGCTCGTCGGTCGTGGCGGCCTCGGCGTCGTTGACAGTGCCGTTGGCCTCGAGCCGGTCTTCCTTCAGCTCAATCAGGGCATCGATGAGCCCCTTGTCTGCGGGCATCCATTCCACTGTGGCAAGCGAGGTGCGCGGAATCCAGCGGATATCGAGCTGGCGGTCGTGCTTCTGAGGCTCATCGGATTCATTGGCGAGCGAGCAGTAGTAGCACTCCATGGAGAGATGAAAATCGGGGTAGTCATACTCAACGGTATAAAAATCGCGCAGGTTGGTGACTTTGACCTGCAGCTCTTCCATGAGCTCGCGGCGTACGGCGTCCTCGGGTGTCTCGCCGCGCATGAGCTTGCCGCCGGGAAACTCCCAAAGTCCCTGCATGTCGCCGTAGCCGCGCTGCACGGCAAGCAGCTCGTCAGATCCTTCCTTGCGAATGATCCCAGCGGCAACATGAACAGTCTTCAACAGGAGTCCTCTCTCAACATCAACACGTGGCAGGCTAGCTACCCCTACCTTACACAACGGTAAGGCAAGCGTAAGCCATATCGATGGTAGCCGACTCGTCTTCTTGCGACTATAGATGCCGTAGACTAATCGCAAGAAAGGACTCGGTATGCAAACCACGCACATGGCGACCCCGGTACTGGAGGTCGCGCATCTCGAAAAGGTATATGGAGCGCTAGGCAACGTGACCCGCGCGCTCAACGACGTCAGCTTTACCGTCAACCGCGGTGAATTCGTTGGCATCATGGGCGCTTCGGGCTCGGGCAAGTCGACGTTGCTCAACTGCGTGTCGACCATCGATAGCGCCACAAGTGGCACGATCCGCATCAACGGGCAGGATGTAACACGCATGAAGCAGGCTAAGCTTTCGCAGTTCCGCCGCGAGGAGCTGGGCTTTATCTTCCAGGACTCCAACCTGCTCGATACGCTCACGGCACGCGAGAACATCGCCCTGCCGCTCACCATCGCCCGCACAAATTCGGCAGAGATCTCGACCCGCGTGCAGGATGTGGCCGCGCGCCTGTCCATCAGTCAGGTGCTCGACAAGTATCCCTACCAGATGTCCGGCGGTCAGCAGCAGCGCGTTGCCGCGGCTCGCGCGCTCGTCACCGACCCCACCATGATCATGGCCGACGAGCCCACCGGCGCCCTCGATTCCAAGAGCGCCCGCCTGCTGCTCGAGAGCCTGGAGGCCCTCAATCGCCGCCTGCGCGCCACCGTGCTCATGGTCACGCATGACAGCTTTGCTGCCAGCTATACGAGCCGCGTGTTGTTTATCCGCGACGGCAAGATCTTCACCGAGCTGCGCCGCGGCGACACCGACCGCCGAGAGTTCTTCGACCGCATTATGGAGGTCGTTGCCATGATGGGCGGTGAGGGCTCCGATGCTCTGTAAACTCGCTTGGGGCAACGTCCGCCGCGCCGGCCGCGACTACCTCGTCTACCTTTTGACGCTCACCCTGGGCGTCACGGTCTTCTATGCCTTTAACACCATCTCGATGCAGGTCGACATCGCCGGCATCGATGAAGAGGGCTTGGCACAGGTTATGGGCAGCATGCTCGGCGACCTGACGTACTTTTTGGCCGGTGTCATGGCCTTTTTGATGGTGTATGCCAATAACTTCATCATGAAACGCCGCAAGAAGGAGTTTGGCCTGTACCAGGTGCTCGGCATGGGGCGCGGACGCGTCGCCACGATCATGGCGCTCGAGACGGTGATTGTCTCGGTCGTGGCCTTTGTCGCCGGCATTGTGCTGGGTGTGGGACTCTCCCAGCTCATGACGTTCTTTACGGCCTCGCTTTTTAAGACACAGATTGCCAATTTCCACTTCTTTTTCTCGGTGCATGCGTTCAATCTGACCCTTGCCTGCATGCTCGTAATGTTTGTGCTCACGCTACTGCTGAACCTTCGCGCCGTGCGTCGTACCAAACTTATCGAGCTTATGGGTGCCGAGCGTCGCAACGAGAGCATCAAGACACGCAACCCCTGGATCGCAATTGCCATCTTTGCCGTGGGCGTGGTGCTTGTGGGCGTGGCTTATTACCGTCTGCTACGTGATGGGTTCCCGCTAACCGCGACGGACAGCAAGCTGCAAGAGGCCATGAACCAGTTTGGTATTACGACCGCTATGGTTACCGTGGGCACCTTTGCCCTGTTCTGGGGACTCTCGGGCATGCTCATTAAGCTGCTGCAGAGCCTGCGCGGCGTGTATTGGCGTGGCCTCAACATGTTTACCGTGCGCCAGCTTGCGGCCAAGGTCAACACGGTGTGCTTTTCGATGGGCGTCATCGCGATGCTCCTGTTTTTGGCCATCACCTCGGTGACGTGCGGTATGTCGATTGCCAATGTGATGAACGAAAACCTGGAGCGCTATAACCCTGTTGACGTGTCACAGACGTATGTCTATTACACGCCCGATACGCTCGACTACTACAAAGAGTACATCAATCCGTCTGAAGCCGATCGCATGGTGCTGGCCGATAGTACGGTCGATTTGTACTCCGCATGGCACGGCGATTCATGGCACGGCGATCGTAAGGGCAAGTCGGCGGACAACAACGACGAGACCGGCAAGAAGGTCAATATTGCCGATGTTGCCGGTGAGCATGTGCAGATCGATTCGTATCTGAGTTACCCGCTTGGCGGTTCGGATCCTTCGGTGACTCCAAGTGAAATGTGCAAGGCCATGGGCGAAAAGCTTCCCAAGGCGTTCGGGGGTAGCAATGCCGATACGATGGGTCTGTTTGTGACGCCGGCGAGCCAGTACAACAAACTGCGTCAGATGATGGGCGAGGAGCCGGTGCACATCGGTCACGACCAGTATCTGCTCACGTGTGATATGGGCGGCGAGCTGGTCGACATGTACACCAAGTATATGGCTGGCGGCCATGCCCTTACCTTGGGCGGGCATGAGCTCAAGCCCGCAACCGATAAGTCGGACGAAGATACGGCGGCCATCGCCAATTCGGCGATGGGCAGTAATGGGGGTACCGTCGTCGTTGCCGACGAGCTGTTGTCCCAACTTAATCTGCAGCCGTATTCCAGTAGCCTGCTCGTTAACTACAAACAGGGGATGGATACGACCGAGGCAGACGAGAGTATTAAATACACTGTGCTCGACAATCTGCTCGTTGACGGCAAGGAGCCGGGGTCGTGGGGAACCTTCATCACACGCTCCGAGATGTACACGCAAGCAGCGCAAATGAACGGTCTTATTAGCTACCTAGCCATCTACATCGGCTTTGTATTGGTCGTTGCATGCGCGGCGATTCTGTCGATCCAGCAACTCTCCAACGTGGCCGACGGCAGCCGCAGCTATCGTGTGCTGGCACAGATCGGCTGCGACGACCGCCAGATTCGCCATTCGGTGATGGCGCAACAAGCGGTGTTCTTCCTGTTCCCGCTGGCAGTGGGCCTGGCGCACTCCTTTGTGGCACTTAAGGTGATCATCGAGCTGGTGAGCATTTTCGGAAATATGAGCATCGGCGGCACCGTGGGCCTCACCTG
>CABQZS010000061.1 GCA_902468695.1 uncultured Collinsella sp. | reverse complement strand
TCCATCTTCTCGAGCTTGATGACGGCGTGGCCGTACTGACCGCGACCGCCGGACTGACGGACGAACTTGCCCTCAGCCTTCTCGACGTCGTGACCAGCGGTCTCGCGGTAGGCAACCTGGGGCTTACCGACGTTAGCGTCAACCTTGAACTCGCGGAGCAGACGGTCGACGATGATCTCGAGGTGCAGCTCGCCCATGCCGGCGATGATGGTCTGGCCGGTCTCGTGGTTGGTGGACACCTGGAAGGTCGGGTCCTCCTCGGCGAGCTTGGTCAGAGCCAGGGACATCTTGTCCTGCTCGGCCTTGGTCTTGGGCTCGATGGCAACGTCGATAACGGGCTTGGCGAACTCGATCTTCTCGAGGACGATCTCCTTGCCCTCTTCGCACAGGGTGTCACCGGTGGTGGAGTTCTTGAAGCCGACGCAAGCGACGATGTCGCCGGCGGCAGCGTCGTCACGGTCGATACGCTCGGCAGCGTTCATCTCGAGGATGCGGCCGAGGCGCTCGCGCTGACCGTTGGAAGCGTTGACAACGTAGGAGCCGGACTCGGCGCGGCCGGAGTAAACGCGGACGTAGGTGAGCTTACCGACGAACGGGTCGGTCATGATCTTGAAGACCAGGCCGGAGAAGGGCTCGTCGAAGGAAGGATGACGCTGGATCTCCTCGCCGGTGTCCGGATCGGTACCGGTGACGGCCTCAACGTCGAGCGGGCTGGGCAGGTAGTCGACGACAGCGTCGAGCAGCTCCTGAACGCCCTTGTTCTTGTAGGCGGAACCCACGAAGACGAGGTTGAGCTCGTTGGCCAGAACGCCCTTGCGCAGAGCAGCCTTGAGCTCCTCGACGGTGAAGTCCTCCTCCATGAGGATCTTCTCCATGAGCTCGTCGTCAAAGCTGGCAGCAGCGTCGAGGAGCTCCTCGCGCTTGGTGGCAGCGATGTCGGCGAACTCAGCCGGGATCTCGTCCATCGGCTCGGGGTAGGTCATGCCCTTGTCGTCGGCCTTGAAGTCCCATGCGGTCATGGTAACGAGGTCGATAACGCCCCAGAAGTTGTCCTCGGCGCCCATCGGGATCTGAGCGGCGACAGCGTTAGCGTCGAGGCGCTCCTTCATGGTCTCGATAGCGTTGAAGAAGTCAGCGCCCACGCGGTCATACTTGTTGATGAAGGCGATGCGGGGGACGTTGAAGGTAGAAGCCTGACGCCAAACGGTCTCAGACTGGGGCTGTACGCCGGCAACGGCGTCGAAGACGGCGACAGCGCCATCGAGGACGCGCAGGCAGCGCTCGACCTCGGCGGTGAAGTCAACGTGGCCCGGGGTGTCGATAATCTGGATGCGGTAGTCGGTACCGTCCTTCTTCCAGAAGCACGTGGTAGCAGCGGAGGTAATGGTTACGCCACGCTCCTGCTCCTGAACCATCCAGTCCATGGTGGCAGCGCCCTCATGAACCTCACCGATCTTGTGGGTCTTGCCGGTGTAGTAAAGAATACGCTCGGTCGTGGTGGTCTTACCAGCATCGATGTGAGCCATGATGCCGATGTTACGGGTATCGGAAAGCTTGTACTTAGCCTTGGCCATGTTAGTTCCTTACCTTAACTTACCAACGATAGTGAGAGAACGCGCGGTTGGCCTCGGCCATCTTGAAGACGTCCTCACGC
>CABQZS010000060.1 GCA_902468695.1 uncultured Collinsella sp. | reverse complement strand
TCTTTAAGGAGCGCCTCTCGACCTACTTGATCGAGAACAAGGACGCCGCCAATAAGATCATGGAGCAGGTGCTCATCAACAAGCGTTCACGCGAGAATGCCGAGAAGACGCGCCAGAGCATCAAAACCAACCTGCAGCAGAAGACTGACATGGCCAACCGCGTGCAGAAATTCATCGACTGCCGCTCCAAGGACAAGAGCCGCCGCGAGATCTACATCGTAGAGGGCGACTCGGCAGCAGGCGCCATTCGCACCTCGCGCGATGCCGAGTTCCAGGGCGTCATGCCCGTCCGAGGCAAGATCCTCAACTGCCTGAAGGAGGACTACCCGCGCATCTTTAAGTCCGACATCATCATGGACCTCATGCGCGTGCTGGGCTGTGGCGTGGAGATCAAGGACAAGCGCATCAAGAACCTCGGCGCCTTTGACCTGGACAACCTCAACTGGAACAAGGTCATCATCTGTACGGACGCCGACGTCGACGGTTATCACATCCGCACGCTTGTGCTCACCATGCTCTACCGCCTGGTGCCCACGCTTATCGACGAGGGCTACGTGTATATCGCCGAATCGCCGCTCTACGAGATCAACTGCAAAGAGAAAACCTACTTCGCCTACACCGAGCTCGAGAAGAACGGCATCCTCAAGGAGATTGGCGACCAAAAGTGCTCCATCAACCGCTCCAAGGGTCTTGGTGAGAACGACCCGGACATGATGTGGCTCACCACCATGAACCCCGAGACGCGTCGCCTGATCAAGGTGGAGCCCGAGGACGTCACCAAGATGGAGACCATGTTCAATCTGTTGCTGGGCAACGACGAGGCGGGCCGCAAGCGCCATATCTCCGAGCACGGCAAGGAATACCTGGACCAGCTGGACCTGCAGTAGCAGCAAATCGATAACGACGGCCCTTAAGAAGTTCAAGAGGATATCGTGGCAAAGAAGAAGACGAAGAACCAGCCAAAGAAAAAGCAGGTCAACGCCGAGAACGTCATCGGCCTGCACTCCGAGGTCACCGACCAGCCGATTACGCAGACGCTCGAGGTCAACTACATGCCCTACGCCATGAGCGTCAACGTCTCGCGTGCGTTCCCCGAGATCGACGGCTTTAAGCCCTCGCACCGCAAGCTGCTCTACACCATGTACAAGATGGGTCTGCTCAAGGGCGAGCGCCAGAAGAGCGCCAACATCGTGGGCCAGACCATGAAGCTCAATCCGCACGGCGACGCCGCGATCTACGAGACGATGGTGCGTCTGGCCACCGGCAACGAGGCACTGCTCGCCCCCTTCGTGGAGTCGAAGGGCAACTTTGGCAAGTACTATTCGGGCGACCTGAGCTACGCCGCCTCGCGTTATACCGAGGCCAAGCTCTCCCCCATCAGCGCCGAGATCTTCAAGGACATCGACAAGGACCCGGTCGACTTCGTCGACAGCTACGACGGTGCCATGAAGGAGCCGCGCCTGCTGCCCACCACGTTCCCCAATATTCTGGTTTCGGCCAACAAAGGCATCGGCGTCGCCATGGCATCCGATATCTGCGGCTTCAACCTCAACGAGGTCTGTACTGCCACGATGCATTACCTCAAGGATCCCGACTGCGACCTGCTCGAGTACATGCCCATGCCCGACTTCTCGACCGGCGGCGAGATTATCTACCGCCGCGAGGAGATGGAGAAGATCATCGAGACCGGCCTTGGTAGTTTCCAGATTCGCTCCCGCTGGCGTTGGATCCCCGAAGAGCGCATCATCGAGGTGTACGAGATCCCCTACACCACCAAGACCGATGTCATCATCGAGCGCATCGTCAAGCTCTCCAAAGAGGGCAAAGTCAAGGAGATCGCTGACATCCGCGACGAGACCGACCTCTCGGGCCTGCGCATCGCCATCGACCTTAAGCGCGGTGTCGATCCCGACAAGCTCATGGCCAAGCTCTATCGCTCGACCACGCTGCAGGATTCGTTCTCGTGCAACTTCAACGTGCTCGTCGACGGCTATCCCCGTGTTATGGGCGTGCGCCAGATCCTGCACGAGTGGGTCAAGTGGCGTATTGAGTCCACGCGTCGCCGCATTAACTTTGACCTGGGCAAAAAGTCCGAGCGCCTGCACCTGCTGCACGGCCTCGAGGCGATCTTGCTCGACATCGACAAGGCCATCGCCATCATCCGCGGCACCAAGCTCGAAGCTGAGGTCGTGCCCAACCTCATGAAGGGTTTCGATATCGACGAAACCCAGGCCGAGTTTGTTGCCGAGCTCAAGCTCCGCAACATCAACGAGGAGTACATCCTCAATCGCACCAAGGACATCGCCAAGCTCGAGGGCGAGATTGCCGAGCTTGAGGAGATCCTTTCCAGCGAGGAGAACATCAAGAAGGTCATCAGCGACGAGCTGGCCGCGGTCAACAAGAAGTACGTGATGCCGCGCCGCACGGGCAGGATCGAGCCCCACGAGGTTATCGAGGTAAGCCTGGAGCCCGAGGTCGAGGAGTACCCGGTTACCATCATGCTTTCGCGCGAGGGCTACCTTAAAAAGATGACGGACCGTGTGCTCAAGAAGGCGACCACGCTTAAGTACAAGGACGGCGACAAACCCTTTATCGAGTTCCCGTCCTCCAACACGCACGAGCTGCTGGTCTTTACCAACAAGAGCCAGGTGTACAAGTGCAAGGTTGCGGCGTTTGAGGACACCAAGTCGGCCCAGCTGGGCTCGTACCTGCCGACCGATCTTGAGATGGAACCCGACGAGAGTGTCATCTGGGTCATCGACCCCGAGGACTATAAGGCCGACGTGCTGTTTGTCTTTGAGAACGGCCGCGTGGTGCGCGTCGCGCTTTCTGGATACGTCACCAAGACCAACCGCAAGCGCCTCAAGAACGCTATCTACGGCGGCAGCAAGCTGCTGTATGCCCAGGTGCTCAAGGAAGAC
>CABQZS010000059.1 GCA_902468695.1 uncultured Collinsella sp. | reverse complement strand
CCTTCGAACATTAAAGTTGGGAGGAAACCGGCTTATGGAACAAAAGGCCAAGGAGGCAGCCTCGCACGCTGCGATTCCTGTGAGCATCTCGGCGATGCTCGTCACGCTGGGCGTGGTGTATGGCGATATCGGCACCAGCCCCATGTATGTAACCAAGGCGCTCGTTGCCGGCAACGGCGGCATCGGAAGCGTGACGGAGGAGTTCGTGCTTGGCGCGCTCTCCCTTGTCGTGTGGACGGTCACGCTGCTGACCACCATCAAGTATGTGCTCATCTCGCTGCGCGCCGATAACCATGGTGAGGGCGGCATCTTTGCCCTGTACAGCCTGGTCAAGCGCTGCGGCAAGTGGCTTATCATCCCCGCCATGCTGGGTGGCGCCGCGCTGCTCGCCGACGGCATCCTGACGCCGGCCGTTACCGTTACCACGGCCATCGAGGGCCTGCGCACCATCCCGGCGGTCCATGCCGTGCTGGGCGATGACCAGGGCCGCGTCGTCGCCATTACGCTCGCCATCATCATCGCGCTCTTCTTGGTACAGCGCATCGGTACGGCCAAGATCGGTCACGCCTTTGGCCCCATCATGACGCTGTGGTTCCTGTTCCTGGGCGGCACGGGTCTGTTCTTTGTCTTCCAGCACCCCGCCGTGCTGCTGTGCCTCAACCCGGTGCGCGGCATCGCCTTTTTGCTAAGCCCCAACAACCACGCGGGCATCATGATTCTGGGCAGTTGCTTCCTCGCCACCACCGGTGCCGAGGCGCTCTACTCCGACATGGGCCACGTCGGCCGCGGCAACATCTACGCCACCTGGCCGTTCGTTAAGTGCTGCCTGCTGCTTTCCTATATGGGCCAGGGTGCTTGGCTTATGAACAACGCTGCCAACCCCGAGCTCATGGGCATTGCCGACCTCAACCCGTTCTACCAGATGCTCGCCCCGGGCCTGCGCCCGTTTGCCGTCGGCCTTTCCACCATCGCGGCCATCATCGCCTCGCAGGCGCTCATCACCGGCGCATTCTCGCTGGTGTCCGAGGCCAGCCGCCTGGACCTTATGCCGCACATGCAGGTCTTCTACCCTGCCGAGACCAAGGGCCAGCTCTACATCCCCATGGTCAACAACGTCATGCTTGTCGGCTGCGTCATCGTGGTGCTGCTGTTCCAGAACTCGGCGCATATGGAAGCTGCCTACGGCCTTGCCATTACGCTGACTATGATGTGCACCACGCTGCTGCTCTTCTTCTACCTGCACGAGGAGCGCAAGCTCAAGGTTGCTCCGTGGATCTTCGCGGCCTTCTTCCTTTTGCTCGAAGGCTTCTTCTTCGTGAGCTCGCTCACCAAGTTCTTCCACGGCGGCTACTTCACCATCCTCATGGCTGCACTCATCATGGGCATTATGGTGTGCTGGTACAACGGCACGGCGGTCGAGCAGCGCCAGTTTACGCTGCTGCCGCTGCGTAGCTACCTGCCGCAGCTCAAGCGCCTGCGCGACGACGACCGTTACGAGCGCATGAGCGACAACATCGTGTACCTGACCAAGGACACCCATACCGACTACATCGATCGCGATATCGTCTATTCGATCTTGGACAAGCATCCCAAGCGTGCCCACGCCTGGTGGTTTGTGAATGTCGAGACCATGGACGAACCGCACACCTTTGCCTATTCTGTCGAGACGTTCGGCACCGACTACGTGTTCCGCGTGCATCTGTACCTGGGCTACAAGATCAACCAGCGCGTCAATGCCTACCTGCGTCAGGTTGTTCAGGACCTGGCTGCCACCGGCGAGCTGCCGCCGCAGACGCATGACTACTCGGTCTACAAGGATCCGGGTAACATCGGTACGTTCAAGTTCGTCCTGATCCGTAAGCTTCTGGCGCCCGAGAGCGACGTGGAGCCCAGCGAGCGCACGGCCATCACGCTCAAGTACATCATCCGCCGCGCCGCCGGCACGCCCGCACGTTGGTACGGCCTGGAGAACTCCAACGTGAGCTTTGAGTACGTGCCGCTGTTCACCAAGTTCAAGGCCGTGAATAAGATGCAGCGCCTGGCTCCCAACGAGCGACCGTAGACGTCGGCGGCTACACAGAGTTGGCTTTTGATGGATAAGCATGAGGCTGGGGAGGCAAACATGGATACAAAGGCGCTCGATGGCCGCGAGGCGGTGGTCGAAATGGTGCGTGAGGCGCGCGTCGACGCCGCCGAAGATCGGTTCTTTACGAATCGTGCCAACATGGACATGGCCGATCGCGTGATTTCGATCGTGGCACTGGTATTTGGAGCGGTGTGCATGTGCGCACTGCTCGCGCACGTGCTGTTTGTCTAGCGGCTGCCGGTCGTAGAAGGCTTTACACTTAGAACCACCACAAGGGAAACCACCACAAAGGTGCCTGTCCCCTTTGTGGTGGTTTTTGTTTTTGAGAGAGGGGCGGGGCGCTGATGGACGTCCGTACGGACGGCGATATTGCCGATAGCTTTTGGTGGCGGCGCACAACGCTGACGCGCCGCACTCCTCTGTATGACGCCTGCGTATCGGTGGGACTGCTGGTCGCGGCGACGATTGTGGGCGTGCTGCTCGACCATCCGGGTCTCGCGCCGAGCATCATGATCGTCTATGTGTTCGCCGTTCAGCTGTGCGCATTCTTTACCTGGAGTCGCCTGTATTGCTTGCTGAGCTCGGCTGCCGCCGTGGCGCTCTACAACTTCTTGTTTATCGACCCGCGCTACTCGCTGTCGCTTATCGACCGCGTCTATCCCGGCATGTTCTTCATCATGTTCGTGGTCTCGCTTGTGTCGAGCTCGATTGCGTTGGCCCTGCGCCGTGCCTTGGCGCAGGCTGCCGCCAGCGACCGTCGCACGCATATGGTGCTCGAGACTAACCGCATGCTACAGCGGTGTGCCGACCAGCAGCAAATTATCCATGCCATGGCAACGCAGCTGGCGCGTCTTTCGGGCTGTCCGGTCGTATGGTACAGCGCTGGCGCCGAGGGCGATGACCTGCTGCCGCGTGCGACATACACGGCCGTGGGCGATGCCGCGCCGGTGCACGAACTGGCGCCGCAGATG
>CABQZS010000058.1 GCA_902468695.1 uncultured Collinsella sp. | reverse complement strand
ATGAGAAAACCGCCGTAACCGCTTCATAAATATGCGGCTCGGCGGTGGCAAAAAGCAGACGCGCCCCCGCAAGGGTAAGGATATTCTTCTCGCTTTCCGGCAGCGCGTCCGGGTCAGCCTTAGGTGGCCCGGCGTTTGCCCCGCTTTGCTGGGAATGTCTGTCGTTCAGTGCTCTTACTGGCCAGTCCAGTGTTGCGCATAGCTTTTAATGTCTTCGGTAAAACCGTCAAGATCGTCGAGGGTAATCACGCTGTCGATAAGCAAATTGGCTATCTCACGGTGCATTGTACTGCGGCGAAGGTCGTTCACCAGCACTCCTGAGGACAGCTTATCCCTATTGATACGCTCTTCTAGCGCCCAAAATCTACTGGACGCTTCGCTGTCGCCGTTCAGCATCTCAACGTACCGGCCGATGAGCTTTTCCATATAACGTTCTTGCCATTGAGGAAGCATTTTCTTAAACAGCTTCCAGTCGCTTTCGGCTACGTCGCGCATATGTCCTCCGCTCGTCAAACGGGCTTTCCATTTGCCTTTCATTCTATTTGGTTTTCGCTCGCAGGCGTGGATGAGAGGCTCTCTTCAGCCTTCGAGATTGAGCTTGAATGATCCGTTGCCACAAAATGGACCTATCTACTACGTTTGCTACCACACCCTCGACCATGACAAAGATTGTAAAAATAAAACCGCAGGTAGAAAGCTTGCCAGTTTTCGAAAAAGGCGGGTATGGTCGGCCCCTTCGGGCTAAACGTAGTAAATAGGCCCTTTTCTTGGCGCGCGGTCAGCTCAATGCTTATCTCCGTGCCGGAACTGACCCAATTGTTTGTTAGTTACGGTGATATAGGGACTGTTTGGCGCTTTGGAGCCTCAAAACAGTCCCTATATCACCGCAACTTGGAAGGGACGGGCGGTGTCGGATGAGTGGCGCTGGCGGTTTAGGCCTGTTTGCGGTGCTTCCATTGTTTGCGGCACCAGTGCATAAGCGCTTTTACGATGGGAATCGTGATGAGGATGACCCATGCGGGATGGGGCTGTCCCAGGCAGAGCCACATGTAAAGGAACCAAGTTATGGCAGCTGCCGGGTAGACGGCGTCGACAAGCTTTGACAGATGACGCCGGTCGATGAAATCGCCAAGCGCGTAGTAGACGGGAATCAAAAAGACGAGGAAAAGTCCCGTAGTCCACACGCCGCAAATAATGCCGAGCGCCAGATAGGCGAGGGCGACAAGCACGGGGAAGGGGAACTTATTCCACGCGCGACCGAGCTTGGTGTGGAAATGCTTGCCATGATGGTCGAGCTTGTCGCGCGCCTCTTTCCAGCTGGAGAATTGTTCGCCGTCGATAACCACGGTGCCATCGGCATTGGTGTGCACGCTGTGCCCGTCGTCCTCTAGCGTGTCAATATGTACGCCGCCCGGCCCCACGTGCACCTCTTCACCCTTGCGGTCGTTGGTCACATGGACGCCGCTCCAGCCAACATGGACTTCCTCGCCTTTATTGGGATCAATGACGTGGATGCCGCGCGCGAGGGAAATATCGACAAGTGGTTTGTCGCCGCAATCGGCGTGCTCAGTAGAAGCCTCAGCCTCGTCAGCCACATCCGCTGTCTCGGTGTCGGCACTGCCGTCCTCAAGGTCGTCGGCATCGCTAGCCGCTTCCCCATACAACAGCTCGTCCAACGACACGCCATACAGTGCGGCGAGCGCAATAAGGTTATCGGTATCGGGTGAGGACTCACTGCGCTCCCATTTACTGACAGCCTGGCGACTTACGCCCAGTTGGGCAGCAAGGGCCTCCTGAGAAAGACCGGCAGCTTTGCGGCGATCGACGAGACGCTGTGCCATCGCAAGGTCCATGGTGGTTCCTTTCATGTGGTGACCGTAATCGAATGAGGCGAGTATGCCGAAAACAACCGGTAGCGACCACCATTTCTAGTTAGAATCTGCCCCAACCCTACCGCAACTACCAGTAGCAACCCCTAACGACCTGCCATTTCATGACAAATGTCAGTGCAAATAACAACCAAGAGCCCTCTCGATAAGTTGCGGTGGAATAGTTCCCGTTTGGCATAGCAGAGCCATAAACGGGAACTATTCCACCGCAACTTACTATTAGGCCACGCACTCGCAGAGTAGCTGCGGGTGCCTGGGGTAGGATGCGGCGTGCATTTTTTGGAGTATTCAGCAGCCGAGGGCACCTGCATACTGGATTTTGGGCGAAAGGCAGGCGCCATGGGCCGCATCCCGTAAAAAACGAGCGGCTCTTGAGGCGTTGGGGGGTCAGAATCAGGACTTTAAGCGCTGTTTTGTGCGCCCGCTCCCGCACCCGCGGGCTCCAGGGTGCTGAATACTCCGAAATTTGCACGTCGCCCCCTGGGGTACCCGCGGGCAAAAAGCAACCGCCCCGCCGAAATATGCAATCGGCGGGGCGGTTTATGCAAAAATGCGGTTGTAGTACATTACAGCTCGCTACAGCTTGAATCCCAGGCAGGTTACTCGGCGCTTTTGAGGGCGCCGACCATGTCGATCTTGTTGAGCGTTCGGTTGGTGGCGAGGTTGACGATAAACGTAAAGCCAAAGGAAAGCACCACGGCGAGCACGTAGCTTAGCGGCTCGACCTCAACATCAAAGTACAGCGACGGCATCTGCAGGATGTACGTGAAGCTCTCGGCCAGCAAGCCACCCAGCGGCACGCCCAGCGCGGCGCCGATCGCCGTGAGGATCAACGTCTCCTTGTTGACGTAATGGTGCACCTCGCCACGGCGGAAGCCCAGCACCTTGATGGTCGCCAGCTCGCGTTCGCGCTCGGAGATATTCGTGTTGGACAGCGTAAACACCACCACAAACGACAGACACGCTGCCATAAAGGTCACGAGCACCACGACCGAATTGATAATCGTAAAGTTCGCCTCATAGTTTTCCCAATGCTCGGCCGTGCTCGAAATCGAAAGCCAGCCGTCACTCTTAAGCTTCTTGCTAAACGCAATCTGGTCGGCCGACGAGCCCTTAAGCAGCACAAAGATACCGTTGAGGCGTGCGCTTCGACCGAACGCGCGTTCATAGGTGCCCTGCGTCATGTAAAGCGTGTTGCCCAGATAGTTGAGCGAGATGTCGCTAACCTTGACCTTAGCGACGTTGAGTGACGAATCCTGGACGTGCGCCGTATCGCCCGGTTGAATCCCCAGCACCAGCTGTGAACTCTTACTCAGATACACGTCTCCGTCACGCAAAGACAGTGGCTCTTTGGACTCATCCTCAAGGCGAACATAGTCGTCCAGATCGTTCGTGCGGTCATCGGGCACCACGATCAGCTGCACGGTCTCGCTCTTTCCGCCGAATGTAAAGGTGACGTTGTCGGTCATAATCGGCAGCGTCGAAGTCACGGTCACGTTGAAATCATTGGCCACGCTGCGCTCATCCAATGCCGTGCACGTCTGCGAAAAATCGTCGGGATTGGCGACCGCCAGCAGATCGTAGCGCGTGATGTGGCCGTACTGCTTGGGCGACAGCGCGACCGACGTATCACGAATGCCCATGCCGCAAATCACAAGCGCCGTACAGCCCGCGATGCCAAAGATGGTCATAAAGGCGCGCTTTTTATAGCGGAATAGGTTGCGTGCAGCGACCTTGTTCAAAAAGCCCATGCGGCGCCAGATAAAGCCGATGCGCTCGAGCAAGATGCGCGAGCCAGCGCGCGGGGCCTTGGGACGCATAAGCGAGGCCGGGGTCTCAGCCATCTCGTGGCGGCAGGCGATAATCGTGGCGCCCACCACGCCCACGGCAAACAGCGCCACCGAAACGATCGAGGACACGATGTCGTACGAAAGCAGCGTCTGGGGCAGTGAATACATGTCGTCGAACACCGTAAACAGGAACAGTGGCAGACCAATAAAGCCGATGATATTGCCGAGCACGCCGCCGATCAGACAAGCCCACAGCGCATAGTCCACGTATTTGGACAGGATGCGTCCGCGCGAATAACCGAGCGCCTTATACAGGCCGATGAGCGTGCGCTCCTCCTCGACCATACGCGTGGCGGTGGTAAGGCTGATGAGCACGGCGACGATAAAGAAAATGAACGGGAACACCGTGGCGATAGCCTCAATTGACGAGCTATCGCTCTCCACGCTCGAGTAGCTTGCGATATTGCCGCGGTCCTGGATGTACCAGGCGCATTCGCCCAGATCGGAAAGCTCGGCGCGGGCATCGGCAAACTGCTGGTCGGCGGCGGCGCGACGCTGATCCAGGTCGGCTTGCGCCTGCGCACGCTCGTCGCTGCCCTCGGCCATGCGGTTGATGTTGTCCTGCTCAATCCCAAAGAGCATATTCGCCTGGCGCTCGGCCGCATCCAAGCTTGCCGGCGTGTCGACCGTCAGTTCCTGAGCGCGCGCCTTCTCACGCTCCTCGCGGATCTTCTCGATATTGCCCTTGACCTCATTGATCTTTGCCGCGTAGGAATCCGAATAGGAGTTGAGGCTCTTGGCTCCCTCGACGATCACGTGGACCGCGGAGTAGGAAGAAGATGTCGCGGCATCCTCGCTCACATAGAACTTATAGTCCGCCGCCGAAGCAGCGCGAAAGGCGTTGACTGTCGAGTCGGAGCTCACATCAGTGGGATCGAGAACCTCGGCCGTAATGGTGTAGTCCCCATCGACAAACTGGTCCTTGGCGCTTTGGTTCGACGAGCTCGCATCGTTGGCGGCAAAGCTCACCGTATCGCCGAGCTTTTTGCCCGAAGCCTTCAGGAACTTCGAAGTCACCGCGACCTCATCGGCGCTCTCGGGCAAATCGCCGTTCACGAGCACCGGCTGATCGATGTTCTCCTTGGAGAGACTCTGCACGACCACGCGCTCGCGCGTTGTACCCACGGCGGTGTAGGCGGTCTCGGTGTAGATGCCCTCGGCCGTCTCGACACCATCGACCTCTTGAATGGCGGCGAGATCATCGTCGGTCAGGCCATAAGTCGACTGGACGTTGATATCGTAGACATTCTGCTGGTCAAAGTAGGCGTCAACCGAATCGCACAGGTCCTCGCAGCCCGCCTTAAGGCCGCACATCACACTCACGCCAAGCGCGGTGATGACCACAATGGACAGGAAGCGCTTAAGGCTGCCTCGGATTGTGCGGTAGATGCCGCGGCGAAAAACCGTCGGCACCATATCGTTTGAGCTTTGAGCGGTACGGTAGGTCGTAAACTCCCGGTCGCGCTCCGTGTGCTTAGCATCGCCGGTTTGGCTGTTTTGGCGGTCTTGGTCCATGGGCGCTACCACTCGATCGTCTCGATAGGCACGGGATTTTGCTGGACCGTCTCGCTCTCCACGCGACCGTTCTTAAAGCGGATCAGGCGATCGGCCATGGGCGCCAGCGCGGAGTTGTGGGTGATGATAATGACCGTAATGCCCTGTTTGCGGCAGGTGTCCTGCAGCAGTTGCAAGATCTGCTTGCCGGTTTTATAGTCGAGCGCGCCCGTGGGCTCGTCGCACAGGAGCAGCTTGGGGTTCTTTGCCAATGCGCGGGCGATGGACACACGCTGCTGCTCGCCGCCCGAAAGCTGTGCCGGAAAGTTGCCCAGGCGCTCGCCCAGGCCAACCTGACGAAGCGTCTGTTCGGCATCGAGCGAATCGGGGCAGATCTGTGCCGCGAGTTCGACATTCTCAAGCGCCGTCAGGTTTGGGACCAGATTGTAGAACTGGAAGACAAAGCCGACGTCGGCGCGGCGGTATTCCACAAGCTGTGCCTCGTTGGCAGCGCTCACGTCACGCCCATCCACCGTCACGGCGCCGGAAGTTGCCGTGTCCATGCCGCCCAAGATGTTGAGCGCCGTCGTTTTACCGGCGCCTGAAGCGCCCAGGATAATGGCGAGCTCGCCGCGCTCGACCGTAAAGCTCGCGCCGTCGAGCGCGTGGATGCGAGCGTCGCCCTCACCGTATGCTTTGATGACGTCTTTGAATTCGATATAGGCCATCGATCGGTTCCCATCTGGTCGGATAACTCTTTAGTATTACCCATTTCGCACCGACCAAAAAGGGGCAGGTTCATTTTGGCAGGTTTTATATGGGGAAACGGGGAGCGCAGGCAAGCGCCGGGAGGCAGAGAAATCATCAACGGGGTCAGGCCGACCGCCAAACACAACGCACGTATCTCAATCTGTCAGCCAAATCATTCGAACAGCTGTTCGTTTCTATGATATGATTCCGTTATCTAAGCAGGCCAATACGCAGAAAGGCGGCCAACATGGCGTTCGACTTTAAGAAGGAATGCAAGGAGCTCTACAAACCTGCAAGCAAGCCGAGTATCGTAACTGTCCCGCCTATGAGCTACGTTGCCGTTCGCGGAAAGGGCGACCCAAATACCGAAGGTGGCGAGTATCAAAACGCCCTGCCGCTGCTTTACGGCATCGCCTATACCGTCAAGATGTCGAAGAAAGGCTCAAAGAGTATCGAGGGCTATTTCGACTTTGTAGTACCGCCGCTCGAGGGATTCTGGTGGCAAGACTCCCCGAGCGGCGACATCGATTATGTACGCAAGGATGATTTCAACTTTATCTCGTGCATCCGCCTGCCCGATTTCGTCAGCCGAGATGATTTTGACTGGGCAGTCGCGGAGGCCACGACCAAAAAGAAACTGGACTTTTCCGCCGTCGAGCTGCTTAAAGTTGACGAGGGTCTCTGCGTTCAATGCATGCACACCGGGCCCTACGACAACGAACCGGCGACCGTAAACGCTATGAATGAATACACGACCGAGCAGGGCTATGTCCCCGACTTCTCAGACACCCGTTTCCATCACGAAATCTATCTCTCCGATCCACGCAAATGTGCACCGGAGAAACTTAAGACCGTGGTTCGCCATCCTATCAAGCGCGCTAAATAGCGTGGAGCGTCATTTCACGCGCTAGGTTTTAAGTCAGCCAACCAGTCGCCTCCTAGGCCGTCCGGTAATTATCCTGACGCGGCCCGTCGCATCTTATAAGTTTGTTTTGCTAAAGCTGGAAAGCCTCTCAACGATGCGCAACTCCAGCTCTTTTTCTATCAAGAGGCTTAAATGAAATACCGGAAGTCGCGGATATCCATCAACGAACAAATAGCACTATTGACAGAAAACAAGGGTCTTAAGTGCTCTGATCAAAGCGAACTCGAGCGAGCTTTGGTCGAAGTCGACCACTACAGACTGTCGGCCTACTGGTTTCCCTACAAAACCAAATGCAAGTCCGGGATTACCATCTTTCGCGAAGGCACAGCATTCGAAACCATCATCTACACGTATGAATTTGACCGAGCCCTCCGGCAGTTAATGTTTGATGCGGTCGGCAGAATTGAGATCTAGCTCAGAAGCAGAATTGCCTATCTTGCCTCTGAGGAACGCGGGCCTTTCTGTTACCCAGATGTCGCCATAACGAGGCTCAACTCGGCATGTCCATCGCGCTTTGCGCCGCGCTGGGCTGCGCAGCCGTCTTTGGCAGCGCCACCAATACGCTGCTCGCGCCGATCCTTATTGGCTGCGAAGTCTTCGGCTTTGGCGACTTGCCGAAGTTCTTTATTGTCTGCGTCGTGGCTTACCTGTTCAACATGGATAAGTCGATCTACGCCCTGCAGAAGCGGGCGTAGATGGATGTCCAAGCAGGTGGTCTCAACCGGAAACGGCGTCTTGGCTATGCAAAGTGCTCGAACGTTATTCCTCGTACGCGCCCTCAAGCCGAAGCAGCCACTCCTTGCGATCGAGCCCGCCGGCATATCCGTTAAGTGAGCCGTCGGCGGCAACCACGCGATGGCACGGCACGATAATCGAAATGGGATTGCGCGCAACCGCAGCCCCCACCGCACGAGGAGACACAACGGATGCCTCGTTTCCCGGCACACGATGTCGAGCCGCAATACGCTGGGCAATCTCGCCATACGTGGCGACCTCGCCACGCGGAATAGAAAGCAGCTCAAACCAAACCTCGCGCTGAAACGCCGTACCAATCATATGCAACGGCGGCGTATACCGAGGCTCCTGCCCTGCAAAATAAGCATTCAGCCAAGCCCACGAACGCTCAAGCACCGAAGAAGCCGCACCATTTGCGGGACTTACCGACGACATGCCACCAATACCAGAAACCGCATCGGTACCTTCAACACGCTCTGCATCTTCTTTGAGAAGCGTAGAGCCAAAATGTTCTTGTCCCTCAAACCAAAGCCCCGTCAGACCGCGGCCATCAGCGGCAAGCAAGATTTCGCCCAAAGGCGAAGCAAACGTCGTCGTGACCACCAGCGGCTCCTTTCAAAACTCCGCACCATAATACCGCGAATTGCGCAGACAACCCCACAGATACGTCCGAGCGGGCTCGCAATTGCTTAAGCGAGGCTGTTTTCCCCAATCAAGCGAAGATGACGCGGGGGCTCGACGCCAGTGCGGCACCTCCGCCAGCCGAGCTCTAATACTTTCCCGAGAAGTGAACGAGTAAAAACGAAGCCCCGGAGCATCCACACCTTTAGACCAAAAAACCGCAGGATTCGCGCTGCAAAACCGCAGGAAATAGCGGTCAAAATATGCCAATGCTTCGGAGGTCAAAATAAGGTCGTTCACTTCACGGGAAAGTATTAGACCCCGATTCACCCCAACCCCAAAGTCACCTCAGGCGGCAGGCGCAGCGCGCCGCAGCTGCCGTCACGGCCCCGCAGTCACCCCAGGCAGCAGGCGCGAACGCGCCGCAGCT
>CABQZS010000057.1 GCA_902468695.1 uncultured Collinsella sp. | reverse complement strand
TTGAGCAGCTGGGACAGGACGACGGCGCTCATGATGGCGTCGTTATCGGGGTTCTGGTGACCAAAGACAAGAACGTTTGCCATGGGTATCCTCCACTTGATATGTGTACTTAGACGTAGCTATGGTAGCACGCCGATGCCGAGCCTTCGCAGACGGAAGGGCTACGGCATATTTTGGGGCAGGCACGGGGGACAGGTTACATTGCACCAGCTATTTACCGGCGGCGCGCAGAGCTACGTAGGCGGCGCCGATGATGCCGGCGTCGTTGCCGAGCGAAGCGACCTTAATGGGCGTCTCACGCGAGGCGGAAAGCGCGTAGCGCTGGAAGTGCTCGCGAACGGCGTCGAGGTAGACATCGGCCGAAGCGGACGCGCCGCCGCCGATCAGGAACATCTCGGGGTCGACCACGTTGGCGATAAGCGCCAGAGCGCGGCCGAGATAGTCGGCCATGGTATCGGCAGCTGCCAGCGCCAGTTTGTCACCCTCGCGGCAGGCCTGGAACACGTCCTTGGAATCTGAGGGGCCGGTGAGCTCGATGGGCTCGACGCCCGCCTTCTTGCACTCGGCAAGGTAGTTGCTCACCACGCCGGTGGCACTGGAATACTGCTCCAGGTGACCATGGCCACCGCAGCCGCAGGTACGCTCCTCGGCCGGGTTCAGGCACATGTGGCCAATCTCGCCGCCGGCGCCCACAACGCCCGATACCACGTCGCCGTTAACGATAACGCCGCCACCCACGCCGGTACCGATGGTGACCATCACCACGTTCTGTACGCCCTTGGCAGAACCGAGCCAGGCCTCGCCCATGGCAGCGGCGTTGGCATCGTTCTCGTACTTAACGACCGCGTCGGGGCAGTGCTGCTGAATGGCGATCCTCAGCTCGGGCAGGTTAATGGCAATGTTGGCCTTGACCTTGGCATCGCCCGACGCCGGGATGGGGCACGGAACGGCCAGGCCAATGCCAGCCACAAAGGCGCGCGGAATCTGGGCCTTGGCGACCACCTGGTCGATAGCCTCGGTCACCGCGGCAAAGCCCGCAGCGTCAACGATGGGAGGCGTGGGCACGCTGGCCTTGGCCAGCAGGTTTCCGTCCTCGTCGAACAGGCCCTCCTTAACCGAAGTGCCGCCGACGTCAATGCCGATGTAGTACTGCTTAGGTTCCATGGGAGCCCACCTTTCTCGTTTAAACATTGCCTGTATGGTACCGCTCCCAAGGCAAAAACCTACCAAAAAGGGACAGGTTTGTTTTGGCAGGCTTTATCTGGGGAAACGCGAATGGTCGCTTAATAGGTCGCGCAAGACCTTCCCCAAATATAAAGGCGCCGGGAGGCGGAGACTCCCGGCGCCCGTCAAAGGGACTGTGTTGTCTGTTGGACCGCACGGCCCATCGCGGCGATAACGCCGACTAGGCCTGAAGTACCTGCAGCTGCTTGTGAATCTCGATGAGCTCCGTCGCCATGACGCGCATGGTCTCGGTACCGGCCATCTGGTCCTCGGCATGCAGCAGAATCAACGGGGCCTCGCCGTTACGCTCGCCGTTGGCCTCCTTCTTCAGAAGCCCCATGTGAACATCGTGGCCACCGTTATAGGCCTCGTCGCCCTGCTTGATAAGCTCCTCGGCGGCGTCAAAATCGCCCTCCTTGGCCTTTTGCACGGCATTGATGTACATGCTCTTGGCGGTACCGACGTAGCTGATGATCTCGAAGCAGGTCATCTGCAGTTCGTTCATATCCTCCATGCGGAGCACCTAGCCCATCACACTGACGCAGTGGTCGATGATGCCGGCAGCGTTCATGCGGCCGTAGTCGACCATGTTGATGACCTCGACCGGAAAACGACCGGCGGCCTCCTTCTCAAAATCGCCCTTGGTGTAGCCGATCTGCGGACCAAGCAGCAACATGTCGCACTCGTCCAGGTGATCGTGGGCCTCGTTCATGGGACGAGCCTCGACCTCAATATCCAGACCACGGTTTGCAACCTCGGCCTGCATCTTCTGGACCAGCAGGCTCGTGGACATGCCGGCATTGCAGCAGAGCATGATCTTCTTCATGGTTTCCTCCTTATAACTGCGCGGCGCGCAGACGACAACTGGTTGTATTCCTTGCGGCTATTGTGCCCGCTCCCCTGTATCTTTACGCAAGGGAGAGAGCCGCGGGCACCGGCACCGCGTACCGGCGCCCGCAAAGGTGAAAGGGACGAACGTTAGGCGTTCTACTCGGCGAGAGCCTCCTGCTTGGCGATTGCCTTCTCGGAAATCTTCATAAAGGGCAGGTAGACGGCCATGCCAATGACAATCTCGAGAGCCTGCCACACGCCGGCGCGCCAGTCAAAGCCCGTAGCGAGCAGGGCATTGATGACGGGAGGCATGGTCCAGGGCACCTGGGCGATGCAGGGGCTGATGATGCCTGCGCAGGTAAGGCCATAGGTGATGCCGATGAACAGATCGGGAAGAAGGACGAACGGGATCATGAGCGGCAGGTTGTACACGATGGGGTAACCGTAGATAACCGGCTCGTTGATGTTGAACAGACCAGGCAGGATAGCCATCTTGGAAACGGTCTCGGAAGCCTTGTTCTTGGAGAACAGGAGCGTGTCGAGCAGAAGCATGAGGGTGCAGCCCGAGCCGCCGATGAGGGCGAAGCTGTTAACGATCTGCATGTTCATGTAGTGATCGGGCTGGATGGTGCCACCGGCGGCAAAGGTAGCCATGTTGTCGACGATGAGCATGGTCAGGATCGGCTCGACGGTAGCGCCAGAGATGGTGGACTGGTGAATACCGACGCAGAACAGCAGGTTAGCAAGGGTGTAGATGAGGATAACAGCCCACGGACCGGCGTTCATGATGCTCTTGAGCGGGTTGGAGATGCACGTGGAGATGATGGTGCACAGATCGGTGCCGGCGCACACGGCGAGCAGGGCTGCGGCAAAAGCGAAGATCGCGAGGTTGAGCAGCATCGGGATCATGACGTTGAAGGAGTTGGAGACCGCGGGAGGCACGCCCTCGCCCAGCTTAACCTTGAGCTTCTCGACGCCAGAAATCTTGATGAAGAGCGAGACGGAAAGCAGGGCGATGATAATAGCCGAGAACAGACCGTTGGTGCCGGTGTTGGCAGTCGAAAGGGCGCCCGTGACCTCGGCGGAGGTGATCTTGTCGGTGAGCAGCGGGCTCGTGGCGGCAAGCGAGGCGGTGATCTGCTGCGGCATCATGATGACGAAAGCAGAGATAGCGACGACCACGCAAGCGAGCGGGTTATCGAAACGCTTGTTCTTAGCGAGGCTGTAGCCAATCAATCCGGCCAAGATAATGGCAGAGACGTTGAGGGTGCCCAGCGTAATTGCCGAACCCCACGTCTGAAGGTTGGCAAGGCCCGCCGCATCGAGCGGGAACAGAGGGAACACGACGTTGTTAATAAGAACCGCGATACCCGCAAGGATATAGAGCGGCGTGATGGTCGCGAAGGCGTCACGCAGGGAACGCAGGTGAACCTGGTTTCCCACCTTCGCAGAGACCTCGGCAAACTTGTCGAGGAAGCTCTTTCCGTTGTCACTGGCCATGATTGCTCCTAACTTTCAAATCCGGCCTTTTCCTATGCGCACGGTGGTCTGTCGCCCTCTGCCACCAGATGTGCCATGTGTTGCGCGCAGCGGCGCGCGGTCTGGGCGTTCGCCCGTTCGCTAATCAACCACGTGAGTCGTGGCGACCTGCTTGAGCCAAGCTGCCGACTTCTTAAGGCGGCGCTTGTAGCCGTCCATAAGGTCGACCTCGACAAAACCGTAACGGTTCTTAAAGGCATTCGCCCAAGACCAGTTATCGATGACGGCCCAATAATGGTATCCACGGCACTTGGCGCCCTCGGCAATTGCCTTGGCAACCCACTCCAGGTGCTGGCGTACAAAGTCGACGCGGTAGTCATCCTGGATGGTTCCTTCGGCGTCTCGGTTCTTGTATTCGTCCATGATGCCGATGCCGTTCTCGGAAACGAACCACTCAAGATCGGGGTAGTTCTTAGCGCAGTCCATGCCAAAGTCGTAGAGGCCCTGCGGGTAGATCTCCCAGCCGCGGCTCTCGTTCATAACGGCGTCGGGCCACACGTACTCGTCGGCAAAGTGCGGCAGACCGTACTGGTCGATCTTGCTCGCCGGCGCCTGAACGCGCGTGGGGTGGTAGTAGTTGCAACCGAGCCAGTCGACAACACCCTGCTTAAGAATCTCTTGGTCGCCGGCACGGAACGGAAGCTTAACGCCGCCCTCGGCCAGGCTGTCGAGCACGTCGGCGGGAAGCTCGCCCTTGGTAATGAGGTCGAGCCACCAGCGGTTGTTGATGCCGCTGGTCATACGCACGGCCTCGAGGTCCGCCTCGCTGGGGTTCTCCTTGGTGTAGACCGGGGTAAAGCAGTTGATCATGCCGATCTTGGCATCGCTGCGAACGGCGCCCTCGTCATAGGCGCGACGGTAGTTGGCCACGGCCAGCGCATGTGCCAGCGAGATGTGATACTGCACGGTGCGAGCGCGGCTAAAGTCGTGGAGCTGCGGGAACCACACGCCCTCCTGATAGCGCTGCTCGGGCTCGACGATGGGCTCGTTAAAGGTGAACCAGTACTTGATCTCCTGGCCAAACTCGTGGAAGGCGACGTCGGCGTAATGTGCGTAAGCCTCGACAACCTCACGGCTCTCCCAGCCGCCACGGTTAAAAAGGTAGGTGGGCATGTCAAAGTGGTACAAGTTGACAAACGGCTCCAGGCCGGCTTCGCGAGAGGCGCGGAACAACTCGTGATACCACGCGGCGCCTTCCTCGTTGAGGTTGCCGTCGGCATCGAGCAGACGGCTCCACTGGATGGAAGTGCGATAGGTATCCAGGCCCAAGTCCTTCAAAATGCGAAGGTCTTCCTGGTACTTGGCCATAAAGTCATTGCCGGCGTAAGAGCCAACGCGGTTGTAGAACGAACCCAGATCCTGGATGGACCAGGTGTCCCACAGGTTCTCGAGCTTGCCGCCCTGGTTCCACTGACCCTCAGTCTGCGGGCCGGACATAGCAGCGCCAAAGAAGAAGTCGTTGGGCAGCTGATACTGTGCCATCAAAGTCCTCGCTTTCGTGTTCTAGAGCTTCCGGTTGGAGACGGGTTTGCTTTGGCAGGTTATCCGGCGCGGGCGCGCACCGGTCATACCGATATCCAACCCGCCAAAACAAAACCGTCCCCAAACGGTCGATCCTGTTCTGCGGAAAGATTCCGTTCGTTGCTTAAACTATAGCGTTCTAATTCTAAAAGTAAAGCGTCTTTTTCTTTTTTCTTTCTCGAGCTTCTTAGATAAAGGTTATATGGGTGCCTTGTTAAGGGTTATACTTACTTGCGTATTGATATATGTCGGAAAGGAGGTTCAATGATTCCCAAATACGAGGCGATAGCTGCAGATATTCGTCGAAGCATCGAGGATGGCACTCTTAAACCGGGCGACAAGCTTCCCACCGTCGTTGAGTTCTGCGAGCTCTATAGCGTTTCCAAAATCACCGTCAAACGAGCTATCGAGCAAATCACCGAGGAAGGTCTTATTACCAGCCGACGCGGATCGGGTACCTACGTTAAGGACACGGCGGGACTTCCCGGTCAGGCGTTTTTCCAGGGCAAAAACGACCGTGCCCAGGGCTTTTCGTATGAGCACCGCGGGGAGAAGGTGACCTCGGTGGTCTACGATTTCTCGATTGTTAATCCACCAGCGGACATCGCAGCCCAGCTGGGAATTGCCGAGGATGACTTTGCCTATCACATCGTGCGCGTGCGTCAGGCCGACGAGAAGCCCATCGTCATCGAGTACACCTACATGCCCCTCGAGCTGATTCCGGGGCTGAAAAAGAAGGACCTGTACGGATCGGTCTACCGCTTTGTCCGCGAGCAATGCGGGCTGAAGATTTCGAGCTTCCACCGTACCATTCGCGCCGTGGCAGCAACCGAGGAAGAAGCTGAGCGCCTGGACACCAAACCTGGCTCTCCCCTGCTCGAGCTCAAGCAGATTGGCTTTTTGGACAGCGGCGCGGCCTTTGAGTATTCGGTCTCGCGCAACGTTGGCGACCGCTTTGAGTTGCACAACGTAACGTTGGCATAGGTTTTTGTAGTCATCCGGGCGCTCGCTTTGAGCTGTTTTGTGCAGCGCCCGCGCAACACAATGGGGGTATGAACATGTCCGATTTGATTAAGCTGACGCCGATCTTCCACGAGAAGATCTGGGGCGGTCGCCACCTCGAAACCGAATTTGGCTACGACATTCCCGATGGCCCCATCGGTGAGTGCTGGGCCATCTCGGCCCACCCCAACGGCGACTGCCAGATTGCGGAGGGCCCGTATGCCGGCCACACGCTGTCGTGGCTGTGGGCCGAGCATCGCGAGCTCTTTGGCAACTGCGAGGGCAAGGAGTTCCCGCTGCTCATTAAGATTCTGGACGCCAAGGACGACCTTTCGATCCAGATTCATCCCAACGACGAGTACGCTGCCGAGCACGAGAACGGTAGCCTGGGCAAAACCGAGTGTTGGTATGTGCTGGACTGCGAGCCCGACGCCACGATCATCGTCGGCCAGCGTGCCAAGGACCGCGCCGAGGCCGCACAAATGATCGAGGAAGGACGTTGGGACGACATGCTCAACGTGTTGCCGATTCACAAGGGCGACTTTTTCCAGATTGATTCCGGTACCGTGCACGCCATCAAGACCGGCACGCTCATTTTGGAGACGCAGCAGTCGAGCGACGTGACGTATCGTCTGTACGACTACGACCGTCCCGGCACTGACGGCAACCTGCGCCCGCTGCACATTGAGCAGAGCCTCGACTGCATCGACTTTGATGCTCAGGCTCCGACCGACGGCACGGTGACCGCGCCCGAGGTGGACGGCGTGACCGAGCTCGAGTCCAACCCCTGCTACACCGTCGATCGCGTGCGCGTCAACGGCAGCAAGACCCTCGACCAGCGCTGGCCCTTCATGTGCCTGTCGGTCATCGACGGCGAAGGCACCGTCTGCGGCGACCCCGTCCACAAGGGAAGCCACCTGCTGGCACCCAGCACCGTCAGCTCCATCGACCTCGAAGGCAAAATGGAACTGATCATCAGCCACCTCTAGGTCGCACCAACAACCCAAACGTAACAAGGGGCTCCCCCGTCCACCAACGTGGGAGCCCCTTGTCCATATATATCAGCCCACCCGGCTCTCCAGATCAAAAAAGCGGACGAGCAGAGCGACGTTCGCAAGCTGCAGGCCAAAACGCCACAAGGAAGAGGGCGCGCCGGGGGCTTTGGTCGATCGCGAGTTCCGCACGAGCCGGAGAGCACTTAATGTGCTCTCCGTGCGAGCAGGACTGTCCGAGCAGGCGACCAAAGCCCCCGGCGCGCCCGGTCAACCTCGCAGTTAGGCATTCAGCTTGACGATCGGAGCGAATCCTTTCATTAGCTTTTTGGTCTGGCCGGTCTTTTCGAATTGGACCTCGATCATGTCTCCGACAACCGAGATGACGGTACCCGTGCCAAAGGTCTTGTGGCTCACGGTATCGCCCGCGGCAAAGTCCTGCGATGCGCTGGCGCGATCGACCTTGCGCTCCACCGTCGGCGACACCTTAGACGACGGCTTTTTGGCTCGCGGCGTGCCCGACCCAAAGGTCGAGGCAACACGGCCGGCGTCGGGCGAAACCCCGCGATGGCGCTCGGTGCCATAGGTGCTGCCACCAAAGAAATCGTCGAAGCTCGATCCGCCGCGCGATCCGGAGCCGCCGGTCGAGCGCGTATGCGAACCGAACACCTTGCCGCCGTACATATCCGAGCCCATGCCCGAGCCAAAGGTGCCGTGACGGTCGCCGCGTTTCTCCCAGCCCGTGCCTTCAAAACCGGCAGAACCGATACCGCTAAACTCGATGTCCTCAAACGGAATCTCGTTGAGGAAGCGCGAGCGCGGGTTGGCAGAAGTCGAGCCGTAGGTGCGACGCGTGGCCGCATAGGTCAAGAACAGGCGCTTGCGAGCACGCGTAATGGCGACGTAGGCCAAGCGACGCTCCTCCTCGAGCTTGCCCGGATCGTCACTACCGCCAAAGTCGTGCACATGCGGGAAGATGCCTTCCTCCATGCCGGCCACGAACACCGCGGGAAACTCCAGGCCCTTGGCGGAGTGAATGGTCATCATGGTGATGGCATGCGTCTCGCCGGCCAGGGAATCCAAGTCGGAGCGCAGGGCCAGCCACTCCATGAGGGCGGGCAACGCCTTGCAGGTGAGCGGGCCGTAGGTGCGCTCAATCTCGTCAGCATGCACGGCACCGGTGGGCAGCTCTGTCGGCGCGGCATACGCGTTGCCCGCGATGGCGGCGGCCAGGGCATCCTGCGGAGACAGCGCCGAAGTGGCCAAGCTATCG
>CABQZS010000056.1 GCA_902468695.1 uncultured Collinsella sp. | reverse complement strand
GTGAGGGCGATTACGCCAAGGAGATCGTCGAGGACATCAAGGAAGCCCGCGCGTTCGGCGACCTTTCGGAGAACTCCGAGTACGACGCCGCTAAGGACAAGCAGGCCCAGAACGCCGCTCGTATTGCCGAGATCCAGGCCATCCTCGCCAACGCTCAGGTTGCTGCCACCACGGGCGACCTGACCGTCTCCATCGGTTCCACCGTTTCGCTGATTGATCCCAACGGCGAGGTCATGGAAGTCACGCTCGTCGGTACCACCGAGACCAACTCGCTCGAGCACAAGATCTCCAACGAGTCTCCGGTCGGTCACGCCATCATCGGTCACGGCGAGGGTGATTCCGTCGAGGTCGTTACGCCTTCCGGCAAGACTCGCGTCTACACCATCGCCAAGATCGCACGCTAGACCACGGTCCCGCGTAAAGGTATGTTTTCGCTCCCTGGGACCGAATCCTGGGGAGCGTTTTAGTTTGAGGAGCTAACTTATGGCAGAGAACCAGAACGCCGCCGATCAGGCATCGACGCTCAACGACGAGCGCGCCACCCGCCTGGCCAAGCGCGCCGCCCTGTTCGAGGCGGGCCAGAACCCCTATCCCGAGCACTCTGAGCTTGAGGACTACGTCGCCGATATCGAGGCTAAGTACGCCGAGCTTGCCGATGGCGAGGACACCGAGGACGTCGTGAAGATCGCTGGCCGTGTGGTCGCCAAGCGCGGTCAGGGCAAGATCATGTTCATCGTCGTGCGCGATGCGACTGCCGAGATTCAGCTGTTCTGCCGCATCAACGACATGGACGAGGCTGCCTGGAGTACGCTCAAGGCCCTCGATCTGGGCGACATCCTGGGCGTGACCGGCGTGGTCGTGCGCACCCAGCGTGGCCAGCTTTCCGTTGCCCCTAAGAGCGCGACCCTGCTTGCCAAGGCCGTTCGTCCGCTGCCCGAGAAGTTCCACGGTCTTTCCGATAAGGAGACCCGCTATCGCCAGCGCTATGTCGACCTGATCGCCAACGACGACGTTCGCGAGACCTTCCGTAAGCGTTCGCAGATTCTCTCCACCTTCCGTCGCTTTATGGAGTCCGACGGCTACATGGAGGTCGAGACCCCCATCCTGCAGACCATCCAGGGCGGCGCTACTGCCAAGCCGTTCATCACTCACTTCAACGCGCTCGATCAGGAGTGCTACCTGCGTATTGCCACCGAGCTGCACCTCAAGCGCTGCATCGTCGGTGGTTTTGAGCGCGTGTTCGAGATCGGCCGCATCTTCCGTAACGAGGGCATGGACCTTACCCACAACCCCGAGTTCACCACGATGGAGGCCTACCGTGCCTTCTCCGACCTCGAGGGCATGAAGGCGCTCGCCCAGGGTGTCATTAAGGCAGCTAACAAGGCCATCGGCAACCCCGAGGTCATCGAGTATCAGGGCCAGACCATCGACCTTTCTGGTGAGTGGGCCAGCCGTCCCATGACCGACATCGTCTCCGACGTGCTCGGCAAGCAGGTCACCATTGACACGCCGGTCGAGGAGCTTGCTGCCGCCGCGCGCGAGAAGGGCCTGGAGATCAAGCCCGAGTGGACTGCTGGCAAGATCATCGCCGAGATTTACGATGAGCTGGGCGAGGACACCATCGTCAACCCCACGTTCGTGTGTGATTACCCCATCGAGGTCAGCCCGCTTGCCAAGCGTTTTGAGGATGATCCGCGTCTGACCCACCGTTTTGAGCTGGTTATTGCCGGCCACGAGTACGCCAACGCATTTTCCGAGCTCAACGACCCGGTCGACCAGGCTGAGCGCTTTGCTGCCCAAATGGCCGAGAAGGCCGGCGGCGACGATGAGGCCATGGAGTATGACGAGGACTACGTGCGCGCCCTCGAGTACGGTATGCCTCCTGCGGGCGGTATCGGCATCGGTATCGACCGCGTGGTCATGCTGCTCACTAACCAGGCTTCCATCCGCGACGTGCTGCTGTTCCCGCACATGAAGCCCGAGAAGGGTTTCCAGTCCGGTGCCGCTGCCGCTAAGGCTGCCGAGGCCGGCAACGCCGCGAGCCCGTTCGTTACGTCGCTTAAGCCCACGCTCGATTACTCCAAGATCGCCGTTGAGCCGCTGTTCGAGGAGTTCGTCGACTTTGATACCTTCTCCAAGAGCGATTTCCGCGCTGTGAAGGTCAAGGCATGCGAGGCCGTCAAGAAGTCCAAGAAGCTGCTGAACTTTACGCTCGACGACGGTACCGGTACCGACCGCACCATCCTCTCCGGTATTCACGCTTATTACGAGCCCGAGGACCTGGTCGGCAAGACCTTGCTCGCCATCACCAACCTGCCTCCGCGCAAGATGATGGGTATTCCCAGCTGCGGCATGCTGATCAGCGCTGTCCACGAGGAGGAGGGCGAGGAACGCCTCAACCTGATCCAGCTCGACGCCTCCATCCCCGCCGGCGCAAAGATGTACTAGGGGGTTACGGCGTTTTACCAAACGCCGTAACCGCTCGACGCTGCGCGGGCCGCATTTGGACAATCTGACGTTCAACTTCAAGGGCGCGACCAGAAGGTCAGCGCCCTTTCGTTTCACGTC
>CABQZS010000055.1 GCA_902468695.1 uncultured Collinsella sp. | reverse complement strand
GAGATGAACCGAATGGCCGCCAATCTAATGTCTCGATCTGTAACACCAGGCGGGGAATTTGACCTCTAACTGTTACAGATTGAGACAAACTGGCCGGCCAAGTCCAGAACCGCCACAAAGGTGCCTGTCCCCTTTGTGGTGGTTTGCGCAGGTAGAACGGTAGGTTCGTATATATGAACCTACCGTTCGCTTTGTTTTTGGACAACGATTACGCTGGATGACTTTTGGTTTGCAGGAAAGGAACGACCATGAGGTGGACTACTGTTCGAGCGCTTTGCCGCCGCCTGACCGTTGCCGCGGTGACCCTAACCATGGTGACGGGCTCGTTGCCTGTGGGCGCGTTTGCTGAGGCCCTCAACACCGACAGCACTTTTGTGCAGACGGATAACGGCCAAGCGGACGACGCCGCTTCCGCCGATTCGGCTGACGCCCAAACGTCAGACTCTGCTTCCGCCGACCCCGCGCCCGATGCCGGCGCTGCCGACCCCACAGCGCTCGAGGCCGGTGATACCCCTACGCCCCCGCCCTCCGAGATTGCATCGGCGGCGGGCCTAACGGGCGCCGGGCAGACCGAGAGCACACCTGCGGGTACGCTCGCCACCGATCTTGTCGAGGGCAAGGAACTCGCCGAGCAGCAGAAGCAGGAGGAGACCGCCGAAGCCGAAGCAACCTGGAATGAGGATCTTGGGCTCTGGATGACCTCGAAGGGCGCCACGGGCGTTAAAGGCGAATACGACGATGGCTACGTGGCCGGCGAGCAGACCCCCGCGCAGTACTACTTCTCGATCGATAGCCTCACCAACGAAATTTCTATCGAGTATGACGACGCGGGCATTACCACGTTGGAGGTGCCCTCGACCATCGACGGCAAAAATGTCGTGAGTCTTAAGGGCATGGGAAAGGTTGCGCTCACATCAATTACGTTTGCCCCCGATTCGCACGTCCGCACCGTTGGCGGCCTGGGAGGCAGCAGCATCAAGGAAATCGCACTGCCCGATTCGGTTGAGGAGTTGGGCTGGAATGCGTTTACCGGAAGCAAGAAACTTCAGACGGTGACCTGGCCCAATAACGCGGCCTTTACCACGATTCCCGAGCAGGCCTTTGAGGGCTGCGAACAGCTTGACGACAATGTGGTGGCAACGCTGCCACCTTCGGTTAAGACTATCGACTATCGTGCCTTCGCCAATTGCGGCGTGCCGCAGTTCTATGTCTCGGATACAACGGTACTCACCTTTACGCAGATCAATGTGCCGGGCACGGTGGAGCGGATCGGGCACTATGCATTTTGTGGGTGCTCCTTTGTGTCGTCGGTGACGATTGGCGATGGTGTCAAATCTATCGGGGCGCTCGCGTTCGCCGCTCTTGATCCTGCGATTGCCGGCAAAGAGATTGTGCTACCCAAAAGCGTGGAAATGATAGAGTGGGGAGCTTTTGAGAACACGAGATACGGAAACGAGACGAACCATAATGCCGTTGCCCTGCGCGTGATGAACCCCGATCTTCAGTTTGGTGAGGCGGGCTATCCGGGCGACTATAATGAGCGCGTGACAATCGATGGCGTAACGTATGCGATTCCCTTTGGCTCTGTTAGACCAGGATTGACATGCCGACCTGCCGGCTAACTCGCCGTCTCCCCGTCGGGCGCCGGCGTCTTGACCCTCAT
>CABQZS010000054.1 GCA_902468695.1 uncultured Collinsella sp. | reverse complement strand
GGCGATGCCGCCGACCGCGCCCGCATCACGCCAGAGACCGAGCTCGACGTGCCCGCCACCTCCGTCTACCAGGCCGGTGCCATTAAGCTGGAGGAGGAGCTCTCCCCCGCTGAGGCCTTCGAGACTGGCATGGGCGAGGCTGCCTACACCTACCTGGCCGACCACGCCACCAAGCGCGTCGTCATCGATGTGCCCGCATACAAGCACGCCACGGTTACCGTACGTGTGAGCGGTGTCGATGCCGCCGCGGCCATCGCCGCCATCGACGTCGTCGCCCGTCCCCAGTCGACGCTCGATCTGCTTATTGCCCTGGACTCCCCCGTTGCCGGCGAGGGCGTCGTGGGATCCGTGCTGCGCGTGTGCGCCCACGAGTACGCCACCGTCAACGTGGCCTGCACGCAGACGCTCGACGATAGCTGGATCGCACTCGACGACACCGGCCTGTTCCTGGACGAGGGCGCGCGCGTCAACGTGCAGCACACCGTCCTGGGCGCTGGCGCCAGCGCCACCGGCCTTGCCGGCGACCTGCTAGGCGATACCGCCAAGGTCACCATCGATACTGACTACCTGGGCGCCCGAGAGCAGGTGCGCGACTTTAACTACGAGCTGCGCCACCGCGGTCGCAAGACCGAGTGCGAGATCGACGCCAACGGCGTGCTGACCGGCACGTCCAAGAAGGTCTACCGTGGCACCATCGACCTCGTACACGGCTGCAAGGGTGCAACCGGCACCGAGCGCGAGACGGTGCTTTTGGCCAACAAGGGCGTCGACAACAAGACCATTCCCGTCATTCTTTGCGACGAGGACGACGTCGCCGGCAACCACGGCGCCACCATCGGTCACGTCCGCGACGAGCAGCTGTTCTACCTCGCCTGCCGCGGCCTTGACCAAAACGCCGCCGAGGACCTGTTCATCCGCGCCAAACTGGAGGACGCCGCGCTTTCCGCCACCGACGAGCGCACCCGCGCCTCCGTCGTCCGCCTGGGCAACAACCTGATCGACAACTTTGAAGAGGAGCTCGCATGATCGACACCGAGCACGTTAAATGCGACACCTGTACTGCCCCCGAGCCCATGGAGCTCGACGCCAGCGACGAGGCTTCGCGCGGCTGGCCTACCGTCGACATCGAGACCAATCCCTACAAGGCACAGTTCCCGCTGTTCCAGCAGCACCCCGAGATCGCCTTCCTCGATAGCGCCGCCACCGCGCAGCGCCCTGCCTGTGTGTTCGACGCCGAACGCGACTTCTACCAGCGCATGAACGCCAACCCGCTGCGCGGCCTGTACTCGCTGTCCGTCGAGGCCACCGAGGCCATCGCGAAGGTGCGCCAGCAGATCGCCGACCTCATCGGCGCTCCCCAGGCCAACGAGGTCGTCTTCACCCGCAACACGAGCGAGTCGCTCAACCTGGTCGCCAAGAGCTTTGCACCCACGGTGCTCGAGCCCGGTGACGAGGTCGTCATCACCATCATGGAGCACCACTCCAACCTGATTCCGTGGCAGCAGGTCTGCCGCGAGACCGGCGCCAAGCTCGTCTACCTCTACCCCACCAAGACCGGTCAACTCACCACCGAGGAGGTTCTGTCCAAGGTGGGCCCCAAGACCAAGATCCTGGCCGTGGGTCAGGTTTCTAACGTGCTGGGCGTCGAGAACCCGGTCAAGAACCTCGGCAAGCTCGTGCACAAGTACGGCGGCTATCTGGTCGTCGACGGCGCACAGTCGCTGCCGCACATGCCGGTCGATGTGGCCGACCTGGGAGCCGACTTCTTTGCCTTTAGCGCACACAAGGCCATGGGCCCCATGGGCATCGGCGTGCTGTGGGGCAAGATGGACCTGCTGAACGCCATGCCGCCAGTGCTTACCGGCGGTGAGATGATCGATTCGGTCACCGAGCAGGACGCCGTCTGGGCGCCCGTTCCCGAGAAATTCGAGGCCGGCACGCAGGACGCCGCCGGCATCTTCGCCACGGGCGCCGCCTTTGATTACCTGGTCAACACGGTGGGTTACGAGAACATCCAGGCCCGCGAGCAGGCACTCGTCCACTATCTGATGGGCGAACTCATGCAGCTCGACTTTGTCCAAATCATCGGTTCCATCTACTGGGACAACCACCACGGCGTTGTGAGCTTTAACGTCAAGGGAATTCACCCGCACGACGTCGCGAGCATCATGGACATGGACGGCGTCTGCATCCGCGCCGGCCACCACTGCGCGCAGCCGCTGCTCACCTGGCTGGGCGTCGAGAACCTTGCCTGCTGCCGCGCCAGCGTGGCCTTCTACAACGACAAGGCCGACATCGACAAGTTCATCGCCGGCCTGCATCACGTTTGGAGCACGTTCAATGGGTAATCTGTACACCTCTACCACGTTTATGGAGCACAACTCGCACCCCGACTATAAGTACGAGATGGATGCTCCCACGCACGAGCACGACGGTATCAACCCCAGCTGTGGCGACGAGCTCACCTTGCAGCTGCGTGTCGAGAAGGGCGTGATCGAGGAGGCCTCCTTTACCGGTCATGGCTGCGCCATCAGCCAGGCCAGCGCCGACATCATGGCCGACCTCATCACCGGCGAGACCGTCGAGGAAGCTCACCGCCTGGCAGAGCTCTTCCTCGCCATGATCCGCGGCGAGCAGCTCTCCGAGGAAGATCTGGAAGACCTGGACGAAGCTGCCCAGCTCCAGGACATCTCGCACATGCCCGCCCGCGTCAAATGCGCCGAGCTCGCCTGGCGCACCCTCGACGGCATGCTCGAGGGGCAAACAAACCAGTAGCTTATGCCCCGAATCCAAGGTTTTTGATTGCCGAGCCGCCCGATACGGGCGGCTCTGTTTTTACCTAATGAGCGCGAACGCACAAAGTCCGCGCGTCCGGCGCCCCGTCTGACATTTGCCACACAGCCAGACACGAACACGGGCGTTTTCCACAGCACCAAAGGCCTGCGGCAGGACCCCGGGCCCGCCAAGCAATGCGCCAAGCCCCGTTCTGCGAAGCTCCGACTCGCTTCGCGCCTACCGCAGGCGGGTCCCATAGGGAGCGGCGTGCATTTTTGCGAGTATTCAGCACGCCAAGCTGTGTGTATACGCATCGAAAGCGTTAATAAACGTCTTTAGGCGCATATATATTGTGTTTTAGAACAAGCATCGCGCTCTGACGGGACGCAGGCACGTGCTTCGGGGGCGCAACGGCGGGGATCAATAGCTTCGGAACCCGTATGTTGCAAGATTGCAGCGGTGCCGACAGCACTACGATGCTGAAAACCCCGTTTTTTGCACGGCGCAGACGGGGGTAGGCACGGGCAAACCCGGACTGAGTCGTTAATTTATGCAAGATGGCGATTGTTCTATGCATATTAAGAAGTGCAGTTACCGTACCAAGCTTTTGAACGCTGGTTGCGGCGTATGGACGACCCCAGCTGCGGTGAACAGGCGACCTTACATCACGTTTCCGCCAGCCCGCATCGCCGTTCGCGCGCGGGCGCGCACGATACGAGAGACGGTACTTTTGCCAATCCCGGTATGCCGCTCAATCTGGCGCACCGTAAAACCGGCATCGTGCAATCCAAAAATAACGGTATCGCGCTGCGCCGGCGGTGCGGCTTTAACCCCGCGAAGCGGAACCCCGAGTTCCTTCGCCATCTTGTCGGCAAAGGCGTGGCGTTCCCACTCCGTCTCTTTCATATCGCACAGCGCTGACTCACTGCCGGCGGGCGTCGAAAGCGAATAGGCAATAAAGCCCTCGGCAGAGCCAAAAAGCTCAAGCACGCAAGAAGGATCAGAAAATCCCCTCGCGGCATCGGCCACATCACCGTCGTAAGCGCGTAGATGTTCCGGAAAGCTGCTCCAGGGATAACGCTCGATTAGGCTAACGCCCACCTCCTGCGGATCGGCGTGTACAGAGCGAATAGCCTCCATCACCTGCCAGTCGGTATCGAGTGAGCGCCGGTCAAAACGGTTCTGGAACAGATGCCCGGAGCGTCCGGTACGCTTGTTGAACCGACGAGCGTACGTCAAAAGCAGTCGGTGCATCGCCGCGCTCATCGTGTCCTCATAATCCGAGAGTACCAGATCCACGTGGTCGTTCATAAGGCACCACGCAACGACCGTCACGCCCTCCTCGCGGCAGCACTCGCGCATCAGCTCCAAAAACTCCCACCGGTCGTCATCGCCCTCAAAGATGAGCCGCTTGCCCGTACCGCGGGCACAGACATGGTAAAAGCCGGTAACCGTTCTCCAAACGCGCTGCATGGCGCTCCCTTCGCCGGGATCTGCTTGCCATCCAATACAGCACGATTGAAGCGTGCCATCAAAACATTCACGCAAAACAATACACTCGCGCGGCCAAAGGCAGTAATCAGGCGGCGAACGGCACCGTTGCAACAGGTCAACCCCTGCAACGCTTACAAGAGCCGACCAAAAGCTTGCCCAAGACGGACCCCCTCTACGGAAGTTCACGACCACAGAACATAGGGTTAAACCGTTTCAATTAAAACTTCCGGGCTTCTCGCTACGAAAACTGAGCCGTTCGCCGAATATTCCGTGCATTTCGCGGTATTATAGGGGCTGCATGTCATGTCCCTTTCGAAGGGTCGCCCGGCAATCGCCAGCCACGGCCCCCAGACGGGACGCCAACACGATAGAGAGGAGAGGCATGCAGTACTCACAGGAAGTGGAGAACATGTGCCCCGTTGCCAAGGGTGCATACCACGGCCCCGCACCCATCCCCGAGGAGGGCAAGTGGGTCCAGGCTAAGGAGATTTCCGACATCTCCGGTCTTACGCACGGTGTGGGTTGGTGCGCACCTCAGCAGGGCGCCTGCAAGCTCACGCTGAACGTCAAGGACGGCATCATCGAGGAGGCCCTCGTTGAGACCATCGGCTGCTCGGGCATGACCCACTCTGCCGCCATGGCTTCCGAGATCCTTCCCGGTAAGACCATCCTCGAGGCCCTCAACACCGACCTCGTCTGCGACGCCATCAACGTTGCTATGCGCGAGATCTTCCTGCAGATCGTTTACGGCCGCAGCCAGACCGCGTTCTCCGAGGGCGGCCTGCCCGTGGGCGCCTCCCTCGACGACCTCGGCAAGGGCCTTCGCTCTCAGGTCGGCACCATGTTCGGCACCAAGGCCAAGGGCGCTCGTTACCTCGAGCTCGCTCAGGGCTATGTCACCCGCATGGCTCTCAACGACAAGAACGAGATCATCGCATTCGAGTTCCTGAACCTCGGCAAGTTCACCGACGCCGTCAAGGCCGGCAAGACCCCCGAGGAGGCCATCGCTGGCGCTATGGGCCACTATGGTCAGTGGGAGAACGCTGCCAAGTACATCGACCCGCGCACCGACGAGGAGACTCACTCCGTCGCCAGCGTGTTCCCGGTTCACGAGTAGAAAGGGAGGGAAATAACTATGACTGTTACGTTCGAAGGTTACGAGCGCCGCGCTGACAAGATCAACAAGTGCCTCGCCGACAACGGCATCGCCTCCCTCGAGGAAGCTCTGCAGATCTGCACCGACAAGGGCTTCAACCCGCGTGAGATCGTCAACAACACCCAGTCCATCGCCTTCCAGAACGCCGAGTGGGCCTACACCCTCGGTTGCGCTCTCGCTGTCAAGCGTGGCGCCAAGTCCGCTTCTGAGGCTGCCGCCATCATCGGCGAGGGCATCCAGGCCTTCACCGTTCCCGGCTCCGTCGCCGAGGACCGCAAGGTTGGTCTGGGCCACGGCAACCTGGGCGCTATGCTGCTCTCCGACGACACCGAGTGCTTCGCCTTCCTGGCCGGCCACGAGTCCTTCGCTGCCGCTGAGGGCGCTATCGGCCTGGCTCTGAACGCCAACAAGGCTCGCAAGAAGCCGCTGCGCGTTATCCTCAACGGTCTGGGCAAGGACGCCGCTCAGATCATCGCCCGCATCAACGGCTTCACCTACGTGAAGACCCAGTTCGACTACTTCACGGGCGAGCTCAAGGTCGTCGAGACCATCCCCTACTCCGATGGTCCCCGCGCCGCCGTCAACTGCTACGGCGCCGACGACGTCCGCGAGGGCGTTGCCATCATGTGGCACGAGAACGTCGACATTTCGATCACCGGTAACTCCACCAACCCGACGCGCTTCCAGCACCCTGTTGCTGGCACCTACAAGAAGGAGCGCCTCGAGGCTGGCAAGAAGTACTTCTCCGTCGCTTCTGGTGGCGGCACTGGTCGTACCCTGCACCCGGACAACATGGGCGCCGGCCCCGCCTCCTACGGCATGACCGACACCATGGGCCGCATGCACTCCGACGCCCAGTTCGCCGGTTCTTCCTCCGTGCCTGCGCACGTCGACATGATGGGTCTCATCGGCATGGGCAACAACCCCATGGTCGGTGCCACCGTCGC
>CABQZS010000053.1 GCA_902468695.1 uncultured Collinsella sp. | reverse complement strand
CTGCAGGAGGAGTACGACAAGATGAAGCAGGCCTACGCCAACATCTGCGAGCGCTGCTACATCAAGGCTCTGCCCGTTGTCGCCGACTCCGGCGAGATCGGTGGCGACACCTCTGTCGAGTACATGGCTTTGGCCGACGCCGGTGAGGCCTCGCTCGTCTACTGCGACGAGTGCGGCTTTGCTGCCGATGACGAGGCCGCAAGTACCAAGGTCGTTGTGACCGAGGGTCCTGGCGACGGTACGCTTACCAAGGTCGAGACTCCGGGTATGGGCACCATCGAAGCTGTTGCTAAGTTCTTCGGCTTCCCCGAGAACGGCACGCGCAAGTCGCTGGCACTCATCGACGCTGAGGGCAAGCCTGTCGTGGCCATCGTTCCGGGCGATCATGAACTCAACGACTGCAAGGCCGAGCATGTCTTTGGCAAGGGCTATCGCATGATGACCGATGAGGAGCTTCAGGCGAACGGCCTGCACAAGGGCTTTATCGGACCGGTCAACCTGCCCGAGGGCATCCGTCTGGTGTGCGACGAGAGCCTGCGCGAGTCCAAGCAGTGGGCCTGCGGTGCCAACGAGGTCGATTATCACTTTACCGGTGCCTGCCCCGAGCGCGACTTTACCGTCGACGAGTGGGCCGACCTGGTCACCGTCGTTGCCGGCGATCCTTGCCCGCACTGCGGCAAGCCGCTCTCTGCTGCTCGCGGCATCGAGGTTTCCCAGGTCTTCCAGCTGGGCACCAAGTACTCCGAGGCCATGGGTGCCACCTTTATGGATGAGGACGGCAAGGAGAAGCCGCTTATCATGGGTTGCTACGGCGTGGGCGTTTCTCGCTCGCTCGCTGCCGTCGTGGAGCAGCACAACGACGAGCACGGCATCGTCTGGCCGGTCTCCGTTGCCCCGTACGAGGTTGCGGTGATTCCGCTCGACCCCAAGAAGGAGGAGTGCGCTTCCGTCTGCGAGCAGATCGTTGATGGCCTGTGCGCCGAGGGTATCGAGGTCGTCGTCGACGATCGCGATGAGCGTCCCGGCTTTAAGTTTGCCGACAACGACCTTATGGGCTTCCCGTATCAGGTGGTGCTCGGCAAGCGTGGCCTTAAGAACGGCACCGTCGAGCTCAAGGACCGTGCCACGGGCGAGCGCGAGGACGTGGCGATCGACGAGGTCGTCACCAAGGTTGCCGAGCTTGTGAAGGCGGCACGCCGTTAATCGGCGATTTCGCTTGTAGTTCGATATACGGGACGGCCCCTGCATTTCTCCAGATCGGGGAGATGCAGGGGCCGTCCTTTTATCTTGTCGGCACGCTCAAGTGCTAAAAGGAAACCCCGCAGCCCATGCGAGCTGCGGGGTTTCCTTACTGCCTCCGATGCGAAATAAATCGCTCAGATATTACTGATAATCGACGACGTCGATCCAGTTCTTCAGGAACTCATCGTTCACGTTGCGCTTACGAGCGAGCTCGGAAGCGGCGACGATGCTCGTCCACTGACGCACGACCTGCATGGGCATGTCGGCGCGGTCGCAGTAGAGCTCCAGGTAGGCCTCGGCCTGGTCCTTGCTGTTGAGGGCGAAGAGCAGGTAAGTGGTGGCAACGTCGGCAGCAGGGGAGCCCTGGGTGGCGTGTGCCCAGTCGCACACATAGAGCTGGCCGTCGTCGCCGACGATGACGTTGGAGGGGTTGAAGTCGCCGTGGCAGACCTTGAACTCCTTGGTCATGCCGTCCAGACGCTCCTGAAGGTTGTAGCGCGTGGTGGCATTGAGCTGATCAAGGCTGTCGATCATGCGGGCGAACTTGTCGCGCTGACGGTTGAGCAGCGGGGAGGTGTAGCCGTGGATCTCGATCTGGAGGTCGACGAACATCTCGAGGTACTCACCAAAGCGCTGGGGCTCGGCAGTCATCTTCTCGGCAAGGGTGGTGCCCGGAACCTTCTCGGTCACGAGCGCCCAGCCGTTGGCGTTCTCGAGCTGGGAAACCTCGAGAGCCTTGGGGCTGCGGATGCCGCACTCATTGATGCGGGCAAGATTCAAAGCCTCGTTGAACACGTCGGAGACGGGCTTGGTCTCGTTAAAGACCTTGACGATCTTGTCGCCCAGGTCGTAAACGACCTTGTTGCCACGGCGGACGAGCTCGGTCTTGGAATCGGGTAGCAGCATGGTTGCATCCTTTCAACGATGCGATAGAAGCGACGGCGGGGGTGTGTGAAACACCCGTGCACCCCCGCCGTTAAAAACCGTGCTAAAACTAGCAGACGGCGTAATCCTGGGGCTCGCGGCCGTAGTAGGCGTCCAGGTAGAGCTCCTTGATCTCGCTCATGAGCGGGTAGCGCGGGTTAGCGCCGGTGCACTGGTCGTTGAACGCCTGCTCGGTCATCTCGTCGAGGGTGTCGAGGAAGTACTGCTCGTCAACACCGTAGTCGGCGATGGTCTTCTTGACGCCGATGAAGTCCTTGAGCTCCTCGAGCTTCGTGATGAAGTTCTCGAAGACCTCCTTGTCGTCCTTGCCCTCGATGCCGCAGTACTTGGCCATCTCGGCGTAGTTGTGCAGCGCGTTGGGGTAAGGATACTGGGAGAACGTGCCCATCTTGACGGGAGCCTCGGCGGCGTTGTAGCGCATAACGCGGGTCAGGATGACGGCGTTGGCGAGGCCGTGGGGCAGGTGATGGAAGGCGCCGAGCTTGTGGGCCATGGAGTGGTTGAGGCCCAGGAAGGCGTTGGCGAAGGCCATACCGGCCATGCAGGAGGCGTTGTGCATCTCCTCGCGGGCATGCGGGTCCTTGGCGCCGTTCGTGAAGCTGGAGGGCAGGTTCTCAAAGACGAGCTTGGCAGCGCGCTCGGAGAGGCCCTTGGTGTAGTCGGAAGCCATGATGGAGACGTAGGACTCGATGGCGTGGGTCATGACGTCGATGCCGGAGGCAGCGGTCAGGCCGCGCGGGGCGGTCATGCAGTTGTCGGCGTCGACGATAGCCATGTTGGGGAGCAGCGCGTAGTCGGCGAGCGGCCACTTGATGCCGGTCTCCTTGTCGGTGATGATGGCGAACGGCGTGCACTCGGAGCCGGTACCCGAGGAGGTCGGGACGGCGACGAAGTAGGCCTTCTTGCCCATCTCGGGGAAGGTGAAGATACGCTTGCGGATGTCCATGAAGTCCATGGCCATGTCCTCAAACTTGCACTCGGGGTGCTCGTACATCATCCACATGATCTTGCCGGCGTCCATAGCGGAGCCACCGCCGACGGCGATGATGACGTCCGGCTCAAAGAGAGCCATCTGCTTGGCGCCGCGACGTGCGCACTGCAGCGACGGATCGGGCTCGACGTCGTAGAAGCAGTCGTGGGCGATGCCCATCTCGTCGAGCTTGGCCTCGATGGCGCGGGTGTTGCCATTCTTGAAGAGGAACTGGTCGGTGACGATGAAGGCGCGCTTCTTGCCCATGACGTTGCCCAGCTCGTCGAGGGCGACGGGCGTGGAACCCTTCTTGAAGTAGACCTTCTCGGGAGCGCGGAACCACAGCATGTTCTCACGGCGCTCGGCCACAGTCTTAACGTTGATCAAGTGCTTCACCCCAACGTTCTCGGAGACGGAGTTGCCGCCCCAGGAGCCGCAGCCCAGGGTCAGAGACGGCTTCATGCCAAAGTTGTACAGGTCACCGATGCCACCGTGCGAGGACGGGGTGTTGATGACGATACGGCAGGCCTTCATGACGTGCTCGAACAGGCTGATCTTCTCGGCCTGGGCGGGGTGCACGTACAGAGAGGCGGTGTGGCCCGGGCCACCGGCGAGCACCAGGTGCTCGGCCTTGTCGACGGCCTCCTGGAAGTCCTTGGCGTGGTACATGGCCAGGACCGGGGAGAGCTTCTCGTGGGAGAACTCCTCCTTGGCGGGGTCGGTGGAGGTGACCTCGGCGATCAGGATCTTGGTCTTGGCGGGAACCTCGATGCCGGCGAGCTTGGCGATCTTGGCGGCGGCCATGCCGGGGATGCGGTGATCGAGAGCGCCGTTCTTGAACATGGCGGCACGCAGGGCCTCCATCTCGGCACCCTGCTTGACGAAGTAGCAACCGCGCTTCTGGAACTCGGCCTTGACCTGGTCATAGATGGTGTCGATGACGGTCACGGACTGCTCGGAAGCGCAGATCATGCCGTTGTCGAAGGTCTTGGAGTGGATGATGGAGTTGACGGCGAGCAGCACGTCGGCGGTGTCGTCGATGACGACCGGGGTGTTACCGGCGCCAACGCCCAGGGCGGGCTTGCCCGAGGAGTAGGCGGCCTTGACCATGCCCGGGCCACCGGTGGCGAGGATGATGTCGACGTCGCGCATGACCATGTTGGTCAGCTCGATGGAGGGGACATCGACCCAGCCGATGATGCCCTCGGGGGCGCCGGCCTTGACGGCAGCGTCAAGCACGAGCTTGGCGGCGGCGATGGTGCACTTGGCGGCTGCCGGGTGCGGGGAGATGATGATGGCGTTGCGGGTCTTCAGGCAGATCAGCGTCTTGAAGATCGCGGTGGAGGTGGGGTTGGTCGTCGGGATGACGGCGCCCACGATGCCGATGGGCTCGGCGATCTTGGTGATGCCGTAAGCCTCGTCGCGCTCCAGGACACCACAGGTCTTGGTGTTCTTGTAAGCGTTGTAGATGTACTCTGCGGCGTAGTGGTTCTTGATGACCTTGTCCTCAAGAACGCCGCGGCCGGTCTCCTCGATGGCCAACTTCGCCAACGGGATACGAGCCTTGTTGGCGGCCATGGCGGCCTCATAGAAGATCTTGTCGACCTGCTCCTGCGTGTACGTAGCAAAAAGCGCCTGGGCCTCTCGCATCTGAGCGAGCTTAGCCTCAAGCGCCTCTACGTTGTCCACAATTGCGGGAGTAGTGTTTTCCGGTGACTTTTTCACCATTTGTGTCTCCTTGCGATCGGAGATTTACCCTACAAGATGCATGATAGCAAGAAATAAATCGGTGAACGGTCAGATTCCCGTAAAAGACAAACTAAAACGCTTCAATAAACTGAAACGTTTTAACTAAAACTACTTGCCTGCTCCACCGCCCCGCTCATTGGGGACAGGCTTACATGAGTGCTTATACTCATTTGGGACAGACATCGTTTTGCCATTTTGCCGTTCTGGGCCTTTTTTGCCGCTCATTGGATATAAATAGATCACAGGCTCAGCATTTCGCGTTCCTTCTCTCCTTTTAGGTGTTGCCTGTTCAGTTTTTGAAAGGAGAGATTATGCCCCGATGCGCCCGCGCCGTTTCGCTCACCGGCTATTACCACGTCTTTGACCGTGGCAACTCCAAACAGATTATTTTTGAAGATGACTCTGACCGATATCGTTTCTTATCGGACATCTCGGACAGGTTTGCACGCCATAAAGTGGCAGTGTTGGCTTGGTGCCTTATGGACAACCACTTCCATTTGATGGTTGATGGTTGATTTCCGATCTCAGCCGAACACATTGAGCAAATAGGCCATTCCCGCAGTTAGCTGAACGCCCCCGCGGCCCCTCCTGGGG
>CABQZS010000052.1 GCA_902468695.1 uncultured Collinsella sp. | reverse complement strand
CTGCCCCCATCATCGCGGTCTACGGGGTCAACGATATGGCACCGTGGGGACACATGTATGTCAATCCTGGTCTAACAGAGCCAAAATAAAACCGCAGGTAGACGGCTCGCGAATTTAACAAAAACCGGTGCATGGTCGAGCATCCCGGACTAAACGTAGTAAATGGGCATAGTTTTGATATGTCACTCATACAGTCACAGCGAAAATGAGCCCAAAAGATGAAAAACGCCCGTCGGCGGTGCCGGCGGGCGCTGCTGTGCGATATGTTGCGTTGTGGGCTTAGTGCCTCATAAAGTGGTACTCGATCACATTGCTGTAGGGGTGACCCGGGCCCACAATGCCCTGCGGGAACAGCGGCTGGTGCGGCGTGTCGGGGTACATCTCTGCCTCGAGGGCAAAGCCAGCGCCCCAGCCATAGTTGGCATCGTCCTTGGCGTGCTCGTCGCCCAGCCAGTTGCCGGTGTAGAGCTGCACGCCCGGGGCGGTGGTGTAGTAGTCCAGCTCACGACCGGTCCACATCTCCTCGACGTGCATCGCGCGGCGCAGATTACGGCCGTACTGATAGCCATCGATACACAGGCAGTGGTCGTAGCCGCGTGCTTGCTTAATCTGCGGGTTGTCGGCTTCCATGCCGGGAGCGACGGGGCGCAGCTCACGGAAGTCAAACGGCGTGCCCTCGACCGGAGCGATCTCGCCGGTGGGGATGTTCTGGTCGTTGATGGGCAGATAGTGGGCAGCGTTGACAACAAAGAAGTGCTCGCAGTCCATGCCGGCGTTATGGCCGGCAAGGTTAAAGTACGTGTGGTTGGTCATGGACACGTACGTGGCGCGGTCGCTCTCGCAGCCATATTCGATGCGAAAGACGCCGGTGCGCGTCACGGTAAACACGGCCGTAAAGGTGCGGTTGCCGGGCAGGCCCAGCTCACCATCCTCAAGCGAGGTGGTCATGCGAACGGCGTTGTGAGTCTCGTCGAGTTCAACGTCCCACACGCGTTTATGCAGGCCGTGCTCAAGGTCGCTGTGCAGGTTGTTGGCGCCTTCGTTGGCCGGCATATGCCAGTCCGTGCCAGCGATAGTGATCGTGGCACCTGCAGTGCGGTTGGCCACAGGGCCGATGGTCGCGCCAAAGCAGGCGGGGTTGTCAAAGTAATCCTCGAGCTTATCGAAGCCCAGCACCACATCGCGCACGTTGCCGGGAATGTCGGGCACATCGATACCCAGCACGGTGGCGCCATAGTCCATAATGCGAACGCAGATCTCGGGCCCGTTGAGGGTGTAACGATGAACGGGGGTACCGCACGGCGCGGTGCCGAAAAGCTCGGAAGTGATCATTTGGTTCCTAACATCGAGGTATTTCCGACAAACTGTAGCGCGAACAAGCGAGATTATCACTACACCCCACTAAAGCAGGGGGTATTTTTCTCAAAAAAGTGATGATTGGAGCTGTGCGGGCGTTCATTTTTGACGCGCACGAGTCTGATACAATTTGTTCGTTACTGTTTGAATGATATGCGCGCAAAGAACGGCGAGGATTCATCGTGATTAAGGCAGAGCGACAGGATAAGGTTCGTCAGCTGCTCGAAGAGCAGGGCACGGTCTCGGTCAAGGAGATTTCGGATGCACTGGGCGTTTCGGACATGACGATTCGCCGCGACCTCGAAGAACTTGCGAGCCTGGGCGAGATTGAACGCGTGCACGGAGGAGCCCGTAGTGCACAGGGCCGTCCCCACGCTATGTTGCGCCACGAGTATTCGCACAGCGAAAAGCGCACTAAGCATGCCGAGGAAAAGCTGCAGATCGCGCGCCGCGCTGTGGAGCTTATCGAGGAAGGCTCGACCATCTTTTTGGGTACGGGCACCACGGTTGAGCAGATGGCCTCGATGCTGCCGGCGTTTCGCCTGCGCATTGTAACCAATTCGCTTTCGGTGTTTAACCTGCTCGAGGCGCGCGAAGACTGCGACCTGTGCCTCGTGGGCGGCATGTATCGCCGCCGCACCGCCGCCTTTGTGGGGCCCATGGCCGAGGATACCCTGCGCGCGCTGGGAATCGACGCAGCCTATATCGGCGCCAACGGCATTTTGGACGGCGACGTGTCCACGTCTAACATGGAAGAGGGCCGCATCCAGCAGCTCGCCTTTAGCAAGGCCGACTCGCGCTATCTGATCGCCGACTCCAGCAAGATCGGCAAGCGCGACTTCTACACCTTCTGCCGCCTGGACAGCCTGGACGCCGTGGTGTGCGAGCCGGGTATCGCTGTCGAGGACCGCGCTGCCATCGAGGAGCACACGCGGGTCATCTGCTAGCTAACGCTGCAGGCGATACTTCTGCCCCCTGCCGGCGCGGGGATTATCGCTTCACAATGACGCGCAAATAATTTTGGGCAACAAGGATGAGGCTATTCTGGGATATGACTAGACTCCGTATTTCGTCTTTATGTCCCTTGAGAATGAATCGTAGTCTTCATAGAGCCCCTCTCTGCTTTCATCCTCGGCGTGGCTTACACGTTCAAGGAGCTTATCCTTTGGAGCCTCTTTTGTTATTGCGGCCTCGCTATCGGGTATTGTGGATTGCAAGAATAGTTCTAGAGCATGGACGTCTTTGAGTATGTAGCCTGTCG
>CABQZS010000051.1 GCA_902468695.1 uncultured Collinsella sp. | reverse complement strand
CTGCCCCCATCATCGCGGTCTACGGGGTCAACGATATGGCACCGTGGGGACACATGTATGTCAATCCTGGTCTAACAGAGCCTTTTTTAATCCCCGTCCCAGAAAAATCATCGACGAACGCACTACTTTGCGCTGGTAAGAACACCGGTGGTGTCGAAGGCCGGGGTGAAGCTCTCGTCTACAGCGCCGCCCTCTTGCCAGAACATCGTCGTAAAGCCCAAGTCGTCGGCATGGTCGAGCACCTGCTCATACTCCTCGCGCGTCACAGCACGCGCCAGGTCGCCGCCCTGCTCGCGCATAAGCGCATTGGGCGTGTACTGGTTCATGACCGAGATCGGCACATCGCCCACCGTTTGCCACACCAGGTCCAGCACGCGACACGAATCGTCTGCATGTCCCGGCAGCACCAGATGGCGCACAATCATGCCGCGCTTCATGAGCCCGTCCTCGTCCACCAGCTCTCCCCCGCGGCGCTCGATCTCGCGCGCCATCTGAGCCAGGCCTGACACAGCCACACGTGGGTAGTCCTTTATATGAGAGAGTGACTGCGCAAGCGCCGCATCGGCATATTTAAAGTCGGTAAGCCACACGTCGACTAGATCGCCGAGCGCCGCCACGGCACTCGCACGCTCGTAACCACTCGTGTTGTAGACGATCGGGATGACCAGTCCGCGCGCCCGTGCCGCGGCAATCGCAGCCGGCAGCAAGTGCGCGTAGTGCGTCGCCGTCACCAAGTTAATATTGTTGGCACCCTGGTCCTGCAGTTCCAGCATAATCTCGACCAAGCGCTCAGGCGAAATCTCAAGGCCAAAATTGCCGGTCGAGATCTCGTGGTTCTGGCAGTAGATACATTTAAGCGAGCAACCGCTAAAGAAGATCGTGCCCGAACCGGCCTCGCCCGAGATAGGCGGCTCCTCCCACATATGAAGCGCCGCGCGGGCCACCCGGAGCGTGTCGTTAGCACCGCATACGCCGCGCGCGCCCTCATCGCGCGCCGCACCGCAACGGCG
>CABQZS010000050.1 GCA_902468695.1 uncultured Collinsella sp. | reverse complement strand
GCCGCCTCCACGCCGGCATCGTCGTCGCCGCGCGCCTCGGCCACGGCCTGTCCCAGCATCTGCGTAAACAGGTCAAAGCCCACGCTCGACAGGTTGCCGTGCTGCTCGGCGCCCATAAGCGAGCCGGCACCGCGAATCTCCAGGTCGCGCATGGCGATGCGCATGCCGCTGCCCAGGTCCTGGAATTCGGAAAGTGCGGTCAGGCGCGCCGTTGCCTCCTCGGTGAGCGGCAGCTCGCCCGGGAACATAAAGTACGCGTAGGCCTGCGTGGCAGAGCGGCCCACGCGGCCCTTGAGCTGGTAGAGCTGCGCCAGGCCCAAGCGCTGCGAGTCCTCGATGATGAGCGTGTTGGCCGTCGCGTTGTCGATGCCGCTCTCCACGATGGTCGTGGCGATGAGCACGTCGATCTTTTTGGTCGCGAACTCGATCATCACGTCCTCAACCTCTCGCGGGCTCATCTTGCCGTGTGCCACGCCCACGCGCGCCTCGGGCGCGGCCTCGTGCACGCGCGCCACGGCGTCGTCGATGGTCTTGACGCGGTTGGACACGTAGTACACCTGGCCGCCGCGGCCCACCTCCAAGCGAATCGCCGCGCTCACCACGTCGGGGTCGTACTCCCCCACGTGCACGATCACGGGACGGCGCCCGGTCGGCGGCGTGGTGATCAGGCTCATGTCGCGCACGCCACTCGTGGCCATCTGCATGGTTCGCGGAATCGGCGTCGCCGAAAGCGTGAGCACGTCAATCTGCTCGCGCAGGTTCTTGAGCTGCTCCTTGTGCTGCACGCCAAAGCGCTGCTCCTCGTCGATGATCACCAGACCCAGGTTCTTGGGATTCACGTCGGCCGAAAGCAGTCGGTGCGTGCCGATAAGCACATCGATCGTGCCCTCGGCAAACGCCTTGAGTGCGCGCTTTTGCTGTGCCGGCGTGCGGAAGCGGCTGAGCACCTCGACCTCGAGGCCAAACGGGGCAAAGCGCTCAAAGAACGTCTCGTAGTGCTGCTGGGCCAGAATGGTCGTGGGGCAGAGCACCATGACCTGACGGCCGGAATCCACGCACTTAAATGCCGCACGCAGGGCGACCTCGGTCTTGCCAAAGCCCACGTCACCGCACAGCAGGCGGTCCATGGGCTTGGGCGCCTCCATGTCGGCCTTGATGTCGGCGATGGCCTCCAACTGGTCACGCGTCTCCTCGTAGGGGAAGCTCTCCTCCATCTCGATCTGCTCGGGTGTGTCGGGCGGGCAGGCGATGCCGGCGATCGACGAGCGGCGTGTATACAGATCGACCAGGTCAAACGCCAGCTTTTTGGCGTTCTTGCGTGCCTTGTTGGTGGCACGCGTCCAGTCGGCGGTGTTGAGCCTGGTCAGGCGCGGCTTGTCACCGTCGGGACCGACGTATCGCGTGATGCGGTCGACCTGCTCGAGCGGCACGTAGAGCTTGTCGCCATCGGCATATTCCAGCAAGAAGTAGTCGCGCTCCTTGCCGCCCACTTCCTGGCGCGCGATTTCGCTAAAGAGCGCGATGCCGTGGGTAGCGTGCACCACGTAGTCGCCCGGCTTAAACGGGAACGTGATCTGCGTAATGTCCACCTTACGGCGGCTGCGCGCGCGGTTGGCATCCATGCGGGCGTTGAGGTCGGCGATCGAGAACACGGCCAGGTTGGCATCGGGCACCACCACGCCCTGCGGCAAAGCGGCATCGACAAAGGTCACGCGTCCACGCGAGATGGTGGGCACGGCGGCACCGGTGGCGGCCTGTGCGGCGCCCGCCTCCAGAGAGCGGGCGTTGAGCGCATCCGCCTTGCGTTCGCGAATCGAGGCATGGGCCTCCTGGCGGGCGGTGCGATCGGCAGAATCTGCCGCGGCCACGCGCACACGGTCGCCAATAGCGCCGGCGTTTTCGGGCGCCGCGGTCAGCGATTCCTCAAACGTAATGCCCTCGTCGCCAAAGGTGAGCTCCATCGACTCGCGCGCACCGCGGTCGGGAATGGCAAACACGCAGGCGTAGCGCTTGCCCACGACTTCCTGAATGCGCGTCATAAAGCGGTTGTCCGAGCCCGCAATGGCCGGCTGCTCAATCTTGAGCTCTGCCGTAACCGCGCCGCCGGCGCGAATCAGGCTCACATAGTTCAGGCGCTGCTGAGCACCAAAATCGAGCTGCTGGGCGCGTACATACAGGCCATCCAGTCGGTCAATCCCCGCCTCGCCGGCACGCGCCTCGATATCCTCGTAGGCGCGCAGGCAGTCATCGAACAGCGAGCGCGGCTCGGACAGGACCACGAGCGCCTTGCCGCTCACGTGTGCCAGCGGGCTCACGGTCTGGCCGTACATCACCGGCAAAAAGCGGTCGAGTTCGGGCGTGACGATACGCGCATCCACCATCTCGAGCAGCGCCGCCAGTTTGCTGTCGTCCTGGCTGGCGCGATAGAGCGCCACATGCATGTTGTGGACGGCCTCGTCGGTAAGCGCCAGCTCACGGCACGGGAAGATCTCGATACTGTCCTCGTTGCCGATGGTCTGCCCCGTTGAGCTCACCATGCGGCGGATGCGGTCAATCTCGTCGCCAAAGAACTCAATGCGCACGGGCGCTTTCTCTTGTGCGGGGAACACCTCGACGGTGTCGCCGTGAACGCGGAACAGACCGGGCGCATCAGCGGCGCCGGCATTGGTGTAGCCCATGCCCACCAGGCGATGCGGCACCTCGTCAAAAGGAATCTCCTCGCCCACCGCAAAGGTCGTGGACTCCCAGTAGCGGCTCTCGACCGGCGGCACGCAGCGCAGCAGCGCGCGGGCCGAGGCGACCATGATGCAATTGTCCCCGCGCACGATACGCCCGAGCGCCTCGCAGCGCTGGGCCACCACGGCAT
>CABQZS010000049.1 GCA_902468695.1 uncultured Collinsella sp. | reverse complement strand
ATGCGATGGGTCTCGGCCTTGTCGGACACGTCGACCATGCGCACCTCGCCCTTGGCGTCCACATGCGTCAGCTCGTCGCGACGGGCGTCGCGGGCGAGCTCGGTGGCAGCGTTGGCAGTCGGCTGTGCGGACGCGTCGGCGTTACCAGCATTCGCCGCAGCCGTGGCTTTGTGGGCAGACATCGCGGCCCTGCGAGCGGCCTTGGTGGCATCGGCGTACCTGCTCTTGGCCATATGATCATCCTCCGATTTGGGACATAAATCGTTGCGTGCCCTCAATTATCGCGTGTTCCTGCGGTTTGTGGGCCACGGCATCGCGCCAAATCGAAAGTACCTGCATATCATCACCACGACGCAGCGCCTCACGCACCGAATACTCGGCATCGCTAAACAGGCACGGACGCACGCTGCCATCGGCCGTCAGGCGCAGACGGTTGCAATTCGCACAAAAATGGTTGGACATGGCGCTAATAAAGCCGACCGTTCCCACCGCGCCCGGAAAGTGCCAATAGCGCGCAGGGCCCGCACCGGCAGGAGCGTCGTTGATGTCGAGCGGCTCGAGCTCGCCCAGTCCCGTCGCGGCGGCCCCGGCATTGATGCGCACCCGCAGCTCGTCGCTCGGCACGGTGTCGCTCGCGTCCCACAACTCGGGATTGAGTGTGGGCGCGTGAGGGTCTACGGCACAATGCGAGCTCGTGTGCTCGTCGCCGATGGGCATGTATTCGATAAATCGCAGGTGGATGGGGCGGTCGACGGTCAAGCGCGCGAGGGCCGCCACGTCTTGGTTGAGCCGGCGCACTACAACGCAGTTGACCTTAACGGGCTCAAAGCCCCAAGCCAGCGCCGCGTCGATGCCAGCCATGGTCTGCTCGAGCCGACCCAAGCGCGTGATCTTTCCAAAGAGCGTAGGGTCGAGCGTATCGAGCGAGATGTTGACGCGGTTAAGCCCCGCGTCCTTGAGCTGCGGCGCTAGCTTGGGCAGCAGGGCGCCGTTGGTGGTGAGCGAGATGTCCTCGATCTGCGGAATCGCGCGGATGTCGCGAATAAGCGGGATGATACGGCGGCTGACCAGCGGCTCGCCGCCCGTCAGGCGTACGCGGCGAATGCCCTCCCCCGCTACCAAGCGCACAAAGCGGGCGATTTCCTCGGCGCTGAGCAGCTCGTCATGCGCGCGGGGCGCCACGCCATCGGCCGGCATGCAATAGATGCAGCGGAAATTGCACTTGTCGGTAACGGCAATGCGCAGGTAGTTGATATCGCGGCCAAAGCCGTCATGTTGCACGTGCCCGTCCACGCAGCCCTCCCCTCACACGGCGTTTTATTCTTCGGAAAACATAATACCCCACGAGAGAATCATGCCGACACCCGTACGACAGGACAGGTCGCTTCGAGCAAGACCGGCTTCCCAAGCCCATCCTCAGCACGTAAACCATCACAACATTCGATGCTTTTCCCGTTTTTGGCGAAAAACGTCGAATGTTGTGATGGTTTGCCTGCCCACGGTACCCCGTAGAAGGACCAAGGCGCCCCTAGAGGCCACCATTCCAGTTGCGAATCACTAATTCCCGCAGGTCATTCTGCCGCTTCTGGAACGCTTCGCTTCGATCGCACTTGAGACCCATAGCGAGCGCGATGGCATTCATCGCCCGGTGCAATTGCAGCTGATGGGCAAACTGAGTCCCGGTGAGAACGATCATCCTAAAGCCCAGCGCGCTCAGCACGGTCATACGCTCCGCATCCGACGCGCTGCGCTGTTTATCAAGATGGTCCGAACCGTTGTATTCAATCCCCGTACCGCTTGCAGGCGCATATACGTCGATCTCGAAATACCCGGCCTTAGCGAGATATTTGAACTCGTTGGGAACATCGACCCGATGGTTGAACTCGACCCTGGTGTACCCTAGCCCGCCCTGAGAACGCTTCGCGACGACCATGATTGCGGTGGCCGTCTCCATGGGCGACCGCGCGCCGTCGTGCACGCGCTTGAGCACGGCGGCCGCGCGTATAGCCCCCTGACGAGATCGGTTCTCGTTGCAATAAGTAATCAAGTCGTCAACGGTATACCTCTGCCCCATCTCGATATAATCGCCTGTCGACAGATGATTCAAATGGTATCGGGCGCAGATTTCATACCCATATTCCAGCTGCTCGGGCTCACTCATCCACGAACCCGCTTGGACAAAGCACATGGCCTCATCAACCACTAGAAGGCCCTCTGCCACCTCGATAAGATGGCCTGGAGGTACCGGCGCCCCAAACACGTGACACCTAAATCCAGCCGGCGTCGAGCGCTCAAAATCGAAGTTGACGAGCGCATCGATATGATCGAGCTCTTCTCGTGGAATACCAAGAGAAACCAGATAGTCGGAAACGATCCCAACTGCCGTTGAAGCCCTCAGCCCCTTGGCATCGAGTCCCAATTTGGGCAGGCTCGCGGTCGGTTCCGCCTCGCTAGCAAGCGAGTCCTCATCGTATAGGCTGCTTGCTCGCGAGAGCGGCTCGGACGGGCGCGCCACGTTGTGGTACAGCCAGGCAGTCTTATGGGACAGGACGATCGGCAAGTCCATGAGCTCTCCAATGGGTCGGATAACCAACCTTATTCCCCTGCCCACGGGTCCGCACACCTTCGTGCGCAAGAAAGCGATTCCACCCGGTCGAGTGGCAGAAAAACCATCACAACATTCGATGCTTTTCCCGATTTTGGCGAAAAACGTCGAATGTTGTGATGGTTTGAGGCAAGGTGAGGGGCACGGAGGGGTCAAAGTATCGTGCTCGAACGGGTTAATCCAACTCTTTTAAGCCATGCGCCAGCTGCCAGTACTCGCCGTGCTGGGCGAGCAACTCTTCGTGCGTGCCGTGCTCGATGATGCGGCCGTGTTCGAGGACCATGATGGCGTCGGCGTCGCGGACAGTGGACAGGCGGTGCGCGATCATAAACGTGGTGCGACCGCGCATGATGCGGTCCATACCGCGCTCGATGAGCTTTTCGGTACGCGTGTCAATGGAGCTCGTGGCCTCGTCCAGGATGAGCACCGGCGGATCGGCGACGGCCACGCGCGCGATGGCGAGCAGCTGACGCTGACCCTGCGACAGGTTGGCGCCGTCGGCCGTGACCGGTGTGTCGT
>CABQZS010000048.1 GCA_902468695.1 uncultured Collinsella sp. | reverse complement strand
TGGCAAGGACGATGCCGGTGGCAATGCGGCCAAAGGCCGAAGGAAGCACGATCTTGGAGACGACCTGCCACTTGGTGGCGCCCAGACCGTACGCGCCCCAACGGATATAGCGTGGAACGGCGCGAATGGCCTCTTCGGTGGTGCGCATGACGATGGGCAGCATCAGAAGTGCCAGCGCCAAGGCGGCCGAGACCATCGAAAGGCCCAAGCCCATGGCCTCGACAAACAAGGCATAACCGAACAGACCCATAACGATGGAGGGCACCGAGGCCAAAGCATCGGCAGCGTAGCGGATGAGCTCGACGACCTTGCCCTGTTTGGCGTACTCGGCCAGATAGACGGCCGCTAGCACGGCGATCGGCGTGCAGATGAGCATGGCGAGCGCCGTCACGTAGACGGTCGAGACAATCGTAGGCCAAATGCCGCCCTCGGCGTTGACGCCTTGGGGCCAACCGAAGATAAAGTCGAGCGAGATATGTGGCAGGCCGTTAATGACCACGTAGGCGATGATAGCGACCAGCACCAGCGTGGTGATGTAGGCCGCGGCGCGGAACACACCGAGCATGATCTTGTTTGACAGGTCCTTGTTGATACGGCCCTTCTTGCCGTGGGAAAGGGCACGCTTGATGCGCTCGCGCGACGAGGTCGTATCGACCGTCGTGTCAACGGAATCGGACATAGCCTACCCCCTCTTCTTCTTGGAAATCAGACGGACGATGCCCACCAGCGCGGCGGAGATGATAAACAGGACCACACCCATGCCGAACAGCGCCGAGCGGTGAAGGCCCGAAGAATAGCTCATGTCGAGCGCGATCTGGCTCGTGAGCGTCGAGATGGGACTCGCGATGCTATCGGGAATGACCGGAGCGTTGCCCACGACCATGAGCACGGCCATGGTCTCACCGATGGCACGGCCCATACCCAGCACGATGGCGTCCACGATGCCCAGTTTGGCGGCTGGCAGCACGACCTTATAGATGGTCTGCCACTTGGTGGCACCCATGGCATAGGATGCCTCGCGAATACCCATAGGAATGGAATTGAGGGCATCGATGGTGAGCGTAGTGATGGTGGGGACGATCATGATGGCGAGCACGAACCACGCCGTCAGCGCACCAAAACCAAGGCCGCCGGTCAGCTGTGCGATAAACGGGCGGATGATGATCATGCCAAAGAAGCCGTAGATGATGGAGGGTATGCCCGCCAGCAGGTCAACGGCGGGGCTGATGAGCTTGCGTACGCGCTTGCTGGCAATCTCGACCAGGTAAACGGCCGTACCCACGCCCAGCGGCACGCCCATGGCGAGTGCACCGACGGTCACCAGGCCCGAGCCGGCAAGCAGCGACAAGATGCCGTAGTGGCCCTCAGAGGGCGCCCACGTAAAGCTAAGGAAGTCCGCCAGACCGATGTCGGTAAAGACGGGAAGCGCCGAGTACGTGGTAAAGACAAAAATCAGGATGACGGTAACGACCGCCAAGAACGCACAGGCAAAGAAGATCCACTGCAGCGCCTTCTCCTTGAGATAGGTGCTGCGCGACACCAACGCCAACTCACGTTTTTTGGGCGCCTGAGCCTCCTGCTCAGTCTGGGAGTTTTCCCGTGCTTCCATGCTACTCACTCCCCTTCTCGTCGTTGGTGACGGGGATAAAGCCCGCCTCGCGAATCTGCTTGTCCATCTTTTCGGACGTCACGTAGTCGATGTAATCCTGCGCCTGCTGCGAAGGCGCACCCTTCACAAAGAAGTAAAGGTCGCGCGAGATGGGATAGCCGCCGCTCGCGACCGTCTTCTCGGATGCCTCAACATGATTGACCGAGACGGCCTTGACCGAGGTCTTGGCGTTGAGGCTCTCGACAAAGCCCAGCGAGATGTAGCCAATAGCGCCACGCGAGCGGGACACGACATCGCGCACCTGGCCCGTGCCCGAAAGAACGGCCGAGCGGCGATCGAACGGGGTGCCGTCCATCACGATGGTGCGGAAGGCCTCACGCGTGCCGGACGCCTCGTCTCGGTTGATAACCTGAATCTTCAGGTCCTCTCCGCCGACTTCCTTCCAGTTGGTGATCTTGCCGGCGTAAATATCACGGAGCTGCTCGGTCGAGAGGTTATCGACGGGGTTGTCGTCGTTCACGATGACCGCGATACCGTCGTGGGCAATGACGATGGGAGTCAGGCCCAGATCCTGTTCGTCGGCATTGAGTCCACGGGAGGAACTGGCGATATCGGCCGTGCCAGCGCTGACGGCCTCGATGCCAGCGGAAGAACCCAAACCGGAAACGAGCACGTCGATGCCGGTCACCTCCTTAAAGCCCTCGGCCGCAATCTCGGCGATAGGAAGGCAGGTCGTGGAACCGGCGACGGTAATGGAAGAGGCAGAAGATCCCGAAGAACAGGCGCACAGCGTAAGCGTAAGCACAGCGGCGCTCAGGACCGATACGATCTTTCTCATAGCATCACGCCGATCGCAGCATGGCGCCCACAGGTGCCACCCTCGTTACGGTAGGAATAAAAGCGGTCGTTCTGACGCACAGTCGAAAGCTGGGTATCCACAATATTATCCGCGTCGACACCGACATCTACCAGCGCCTCGCAAATGGCAGCGGAAAGATTGAGCATGCGAGAGGTGCTCGCATCGATGCACGAGAACTCGGCGGCAAAGCGATCCATGAGTTCCTGGGATACCTCATATTCGTCACCCAGGATATGGGGGCCGATATAGGCGGAAACGTCGCTCGCATCGCAGCCGGCAGCATCGCAAAGCGCCTGGCACGCCTTGGCAGAAATACGTGCAATCGTGCCCTTCCAACCGGAGTGCACCACGGCAAATCCGCCAGGGGCCACCAGCACCACGGGAACGCAGTCGGCAAAGCAGAGCAGCACGGGCACGTTATGCGCCGTACAGACGATGGCATCGCAGCCCTCGGCAATCTGCTCGCGGACGTCCTCAAGGTCATCGGCGCCGTTCGAGGTCACCGCAACGATATGGTCACCATGGACCTGATTGGGAACGAGCAGGTTGTGCCCGCACTCGGCGGCACCCATAGCCTCGAGTGCGCGGCGACGATTTTCTTGAACAGCAAAGGGATCATCGCCAACATGCGAGCCCAAGTTGAGTGAGGAGTACGCATCTTCGGAAACGCCACCGGCGCGCTCGGTGAAGGCAAAGCGAACATCGGATGTCGCGCCTTCCACCAACGTAACTCCATCATGGTCGACACGCGAAACGTTGTCCGCACGTGCTGCCATACTAAAGCCTCCTAATAACACAAGTACCGCGGCATCGCCGCTACAGCCCGCGTTTATACGGCTGCCATACTTCTCTAAAAGGATACCTGCTGCGCTGGAGGCAATCGTAAAGGGAACGTAAAGAGATTGGAGGTTCTAGTTTACAAAGTCGAAATAAAAAGGGCGCGTCCATACGGACACGCCCCTGTGCACAACAATGCAAAGAACGACTTAGAAGCTACCGCGCTTCAGGAAGTCGGGAAGCTCGAACTGATCGTTGCCGAAGTTAGGAAGCTCGGTGCCACCGACGTTGCGGGTCGGAGCGGCCTGAGCCGGGCTGGTGGCCGGAGCGGTGCGCTGCGGCTCAGCGGAGGCAGCGGCCTTGCTCTGAGACTGCTGAGCGGCAAAGAGCTCGTCCTGACGGTTGACGTTGGAGTCGGAGAAGCCCGTAGCGATGACGGTGATACGCACCTGATCGCCCAGGGACTCGTCGACAACGGTACCGAAGATGATGTTGGCCTCGGGGTCGACGGCGTTGGCGACAACGTCGGCGGCGTCGCTGATCTCCTGGATGCCCAGGTCCTTGGAACCGGCGATGGAGAGCAGCACGCGCGTGGCACCATCGATGGAGCTCTCGAGCAGCGGGCTGGAGATGGCCTGCTGGGCAGCGTCGACGGCACGGGTATCCCCAGAAGAGGTACCGATACCCATCATGGCGGTACCGGCCTGCTTCATGATGGTCTTAACATCGGCGAAGTCCAGGTTGATGATACCGGGGACGGTGATGAGGTCGGTGATGCCCTGGGTGCCCTGGGAAAGGACGCCATCGGCAATCGCGAAGGCCTCGAGCATGGTGGTCTTCTTCTCGGCGATGTCGAGCAGCTTATCGTTAGGGATGACAATCATGGTGTCGACGCAATCGGAGAGGGTCTTGATGCCCTCCTCGGCGCTCTTCTTGCGCTTGCGGCCCTCGAAGGTGAAGGGCTTGGTCACGACGGCGACGGTCAGCGCACCGACCTCGTTCATTGCGATATCGGCAACGATGGGAGCAGCGCCGGTACCGGTGCCACCGCCCTCGCCGCAGGTGATGAAGACCATGTCGGCGCCAGCGAGCGCCTCGGCAATGTCATCGCGGGACTCATCGGCAGCCTTGCGACCAACCTCGGGGTTGGCGCCAGCGCCCAGGCCGCGGGTAAGGTCGGTACCGATGTGGACCTTGATATCGGCATCAGAGATCGCGAGTGCCTGAGCATCGGTGTTGATGGCAACAAACTCGACGCCGCGGATGCCCTCTTCGATCATTCGATTGACCGCGTTGGTACCGCCGCCGCCGACGCCGACCACCTTAATGACGGCAAGGTAGTTGTTGATCTCTGTCTCGTGCATGTCGGTCCTCCGAACAAAGGTTATAGCCATAGCATGGGTCGACCCCTGCGCACATTAACCTTCAGGTTGAAAGTAAATGCAAAGGTAAACCGTATTATGTTTGCACATTATGAACGTATCAGTCAAATAATTGACCGTGAAAACCAAACAAACCAGATAAACGGCGTGGTATGGCCCCTCAACAAAGC
>CABQZS010000047.1 GCA_902468695.1 uncultured Collinsella sp. | reverse complement strand
ATGCGGAGCGCTGAACTCATCGGCGGCATGCTGAAAGTCACCCTTGATCACCCAATAGTCCTCGGGCACAAACGCCATGCGCTCGCGCTCGCGCTCGACCACCAGGGCGAGCGTCGGCGTCTGCACGCGGCCGGCAGAGCGCACGTTACCAAAGCCGCCGAACTTGGCGAGCGTCAGATAGCGCGTGAGCACCGCGCCCCAGATGAGGTCGATGTGCTGACGGCTCTCGCCGGCGTCGGCCAGATTCTGGTCGAGCGTGACGAGATTATCGAAGGCGTGCGTGATCTCGGCCTTGGTAAACGAAGAGTACTGGGCGCGGGCGACCGGCAAGTCCGGCGCAACCTCGCGCACCTTGTTGAGAGCATCCGAGCCAATCAGCTCGCCCTCGCGGTCGAAGTCCGTGGCGATGATGACGCTGTCAGACTTCTTGGCAAGGTTCTTGAGCGAGCGAATGAGCTCCTTCTCGGCCGGCAGCTTAATGACGGGTGCCCAGGTGAGGTAAGGCAGGCTCTCGAGCTTCCAGCCCTTGATGGAAATGCCATCGGCAAGGAACGGCTTGCGCTTGGTGTCGTAGGGCGGACGCGCCAGGCCATCGGGCATGTCGGCCGGCAGCATCTCGCCGTCCTCGGTGACCGAATACCAACCCAGCTTTTTATCGAACAGCACGCTGTCGCAAAAATCGGGCGCAAGGATGTGACCGGCAAGACCGATCGTCACGCACTCCTCGCCCTTCCACTCAAAACGGTAGATGGCGGTGTTGTACACCTTGTCCTTTTTGGGCTTGCCCGTGGACAGCCGCTCGGCGATCTGACGCGCGGCGTCGTTTTTCTCGGCGATGATGAGCTTCAAAAGAGGCTCCTATCTCGTATCTCTGCGGCTACGCCCGCCCGTATGGCGGCCGACTTACGCCCTTGCTTGCTCGATCTGCCCGATGAGCCAATCGCACCAGGCATCCATGCCCTCGCCCTTGCGCGCGCTCACGGCAAACCGCGGCGCCTGCGGATTGAGGTCATCGAGTGTCTTAGTATACCTATCCATGTCAAAATCGAAAGCCGGGGCCACGTCAACCTTGTTGAGCAGCTGTGCGCCGGCGTGCTGGAAGATGCCCGGGTACTTGATGGGCTTGTCGTCGCCCTCGGGCACCGAGAGAATCATGATGGACAGGTTCTCGCCCAGGTCAAAGTCGACCGGACAGACCAAGTTACCCACGTTTTCGATAAAGATGACGTCGATGTTCTCCAGACCGACGGCCTGGTCGAACGCGTCAACGGCCTCCATGATCATGTTGCCCTCGAGGTGGCACAGGCCGCCCGTGTTGATCTGGATGGCGGGCATGCCGGCTTCCTTCATGGTGATGGCATCGACATCCGAGGCGATATCGCCCTCGATGACGGCACAGCGCAGGCCAGCCTTGTCGCGCAGGCGCTCGTTAGTGCCCAGGATCGTGGTGGTCTTGCCCGAACCGGGGCTCGACAAGACGTTGATCACATAGGTGTTTGTCTCATTAAATCGCTGACGCAGCTGATCTGCCAGGCGCTCGTTGCGCGACAGAATCGGCGATGCGATATCAATCGTTTTCTCGGCCATACTTAGCGCTCCTTACTTTGGCCCCTTTATACCCCATCACCAGATGGCTAGCGGGCTAATCGTCGGGGGTTTCGATTTCGATACTCGCGATATCGAGCTCGCGGCCGTGCAGTAGGCGCACGTTGGCACCACCACACTGGGGACAGCGACAGTGGAAGCGATCGTGGTCGAAAACCTCGCCGCAGTCCAAGCATTCACTTTGCGGATGGACCTCCTCCACGGCAAGCTCGCAGCCTCGCGTGAGCGGGTCCTCGTCGCGAAATGTCTCCCATGCAAAGTCAAGCGCCTCGCGCACAACTTCGGTCATATCCCCGATACGCAGCGTTACCAAAACGGCGCGCGAGGCCCCCGCCCCACGCGCCGCGCGAATCACTGTATCGAGTATGCCGTTGACAATGCCAACCTCGTGCATACCGATTTACTCCTCGTCGTCCTCATCGTCCGAGAACAGGTCCAGACGGCTCACAAACAAGCCCTCCTTGCCCTCGCGCGCGGTAATGACCACGCGGGCGATGGCGAGCGAAATCTCGTAGAGCGAGAGCAGGGCGCCATACATGAGGCCCAGCGTAACGGGCGAGCCGTCGGGCGTAATCACAGCCGAGCCCACAAGCAGGCCAACGTATACATAACGCCAGGCACTGCGGAAAGCAGCGTAGGACACGATGTGGAAGACGGACAGGTAGAAGATGATGAGCGGCAGCTCGAACGCCACACCAAAGCCGATCATAAAGAGCAGCTCCATGTTGACGTAGTTCTCCAGGTCGGGCAGCGCGGTTGCGACGGCAGAGGTCTCGCCGATGAGCCACTCAAAGCCTGCCGGGATGATGATGAAATAGCAGAAGATGGCGCCCAGGAAGAACAGCACCGTCGAGGAGAGTACCGTGGGCACGACCCATTTGCGCTCGTTGGGACGCAGTGCCGGCAGGAAAAATGCCAGAATCTGCCAGATGATCATGGGCGTGCACATGACCACGGCCATCTTGATGGCCAGCGAGAAGCGCAGGCCAAAGCCGCCGAGCGTGGTGGTGATGTAGAACTTACCGTCCGGCACAAAGGAGCGGATGGGGTCTTCCAAGATGTCGAGCACCACGGGCGTGGCGAAATACAGCACGATGGCGGCGGCAAACACCGACACGACCACGATGGTCAGGCGGCGACGGAGCTCTCCCAGGTGATCGAAGAGCGGCATGCGCGCAGGTCCGATAGGCATTACTCATCGCCTCCCTTCGGGGCATCGGCAGCAGCGGCGTCGTCCTCGGCCTCGAGCTCGCGAGCGAGCTGGTCGACGACGGCCTTGCGCTTGCGGGGACGACGGGCGTAGAGGTCAGCCGTCGTGGGCTCT
>CABQZS010000046.1 GCA_902468695.1 uncultured Collinsella sp. | reverse complement strand
TTGCGGCCGCCGCGCTCACGCACGGGCTTGGGCGGAGCGATATGCTCCAGATTGTTCATGGTCGGCAGCAAGAAGGCGGCCGTCTTGCCGGTGCCGGTCTGAGCAGCGGCAAGCAGGTCGCGACCCTCGAGCACCACGGGGATGGAGCCGGCCTGAACGGGCGTGGGCGCCGTGTAGCCCAGGTTCTCAATAGCACGAAGCATCTCGTCCGAAAGCCCCAGCTCGTTAAAGGCGGGCAGGCTCTCGGTAGCGGACTCGACGGCCTGGGCAGCATTTGCCTCATCGGCGGCATCGAAGGCAGCCTGGGTCATGGCCTCGCGGGCCTCGTCCAGGATCTCGGCGTCGGTGACGTCGGATACAGAATTACGCATATGTTGTTGTTCCTTATCTGCACGCGCAATGGGCACGGCATGCGGCCGCGCTGGCGTGCGTGGTAGTGCGCTAATACATACAAAAACGGGTGCGCACAGAGAGGACGTTGCTCAGCACGCTGGCGATCGCTTTGGCAGCCCTATCACGCGCCGTCCAGACGCAGCAGCTCTAAGCGATGGAGCAGATTCGCCGCCGGTTAGTATACCCGTGCTTCGCATGCCCCCACGTAAACCACAGATGACGAGGCGGAGCGGGTCCGGGCAGATTGTCTCGATCTGTAACATCTACAGGGCAAATCTTCCTCTACGTGTTACAGATCGAGACAAACGGTCGGCACGGTTCACAAACGTCTCAATCTGTAACAGTTACGGAGCAAAACCAGCCCCAGATGTTACAGATTGAGACAGTTGAGTTGTCGGTCGAGGAACAATCTCGATCTGTAACAACTAGACCTCGTATCCCCCGCCAGATGTTACAGATCGAGATAAACGTGCCGATCACCAAACCCAACAGGCAACAAAAAGGACCGGACGTCCAGCCATCTCAACTGGAACGTCCGGTCCCGTCAAACGTCAACTAGGGAAGCTGAACCAACAGATCACAGCCTCTACTCTGCGTCCGGGTCCTTAAAGTTCTTGGGATCCAAGACCATGCAGGTGTAGGTGATGTCGTGCTCATCATCGGGGATGGGCTCAAACCCGTTCTTGCCAAAGAAGTCGATGAGCAGCTGCGCGAGCTTAATCGGATCCGCATCAGCATCGTCAAAGAGATATTCGCTCAGATCCAGGAATGTAGGCTGCTGTTCGCCCTCGCTCTCCCAGTATCCCAACAGGGCGTCGTGCACCAGGCGCGCGCCATAGCCGTTACCGCGGTAGTCGGGGTCAACATACACATGGCTCAAAAACGTCGACGTGTACTCGTTGAGCGGGTGCTCCGTAACGGCATCCGGCAGATCGGGGTCATCTGCACCGCCCGTTACGCAAAAACCGACCAGCCCATCATCGACAAAGACGCCCCAGAGGTAACAGTTCTCCTCGTCCTCGTCCTCAACATAGTCCGCCCACGCGTCATAGACCTCGTAGCCCGACTGCTCGTCCAGATCGACCATATCGTCGACGTCGTCGGGACCCAAAGCCCTTACTTCAACTTCAGCCATTGTCCTGTCCTTTCTCTCGCTTTCAGGACAACCCAAGCATACGGCGCTGTCCAGATAACCTGTTGCGCAACATCGGCCGTTGCGCCAATACCGTCGCTAGCGACGACGACGCCTCAGGGCAATGCATGCAACGACAATCGCCAGCAGCACCAAGCCCTGGAAATTGATGCGGCTAATAGCGAAGCCCGAAGGAACAATAAAACTGTCGTAGAACATGTCGAGCAGGCCGATAAACACCAGAAACGCAATGAAGATCCAGAACACGCGACTCCTTAAAATGGGAGTAAACATGTCGAGCACCGAACCGCCCGAAGAAGAACCCTGATAGCCAATCAAATCAAACGGCTCATCCTTCTCCACCTCGCCGACATCGCTCGAAGCGCCTGAAGACTCGGACTCCAAATCGCGACGATCCGTCCAATACCCGGGCACATGGTCGCGCTCACCAAGGTACTCACCGTTTTTTACCACCGGTTCAAACAACATAGCGCTCGAAAGGTCCTCGAGCTCTTCGCGAATCAACTGGTCCGTACGCGCGTCATGGGGCTCCTCGAGCTCGCACTCAAGCTCGTACATATGCTCCATGACCCGCTCGTAGTCCTCTTCAGACATATCGTCATCGTAATAGGAGTTCCTGCTCATCGTTCATCCCTCATTCAAGAATCGAATCCCTTTTGGACAACTCAAGTGTAGAAATCCATACCGAGCAGACGTTGCGCAACATCGCCGGGAACGAGACGGATCCGCTCTCAAAACGCCCCAGCACAGACCGTTCCGCATTGCAATTTGCGCACTCGCGGATGTTGCGCAACGTTCTTGCCCATCGGGGCGGTAGCGTTCGAGCTAGCAAAGCCACGAGCCCTAAAACCCGGGATTGTTGGCTTCCACCGCATACGAAAGAAGGAACGATGGACGAGGTTTTTGAGCATCTGCTTCAAGATACCGACCGAGGGATCTCGATCAACCAGATTGTCAATCGCATCGTGTTTCCCAACCACGATATCTGCATGCAGGCCAAAGCTGCCCTGGAGCGAGACTATGGCGAGTTCTGCTTTGCTGCCGTGATCCCCGATTACGAGGACTTCCAGCACATGGATCCGACCGACGCCATCAATGCCGCCCTGGAAACCTGCGGGTCCGACGGCGAAGAGGTCACCAACGTCGTCTGGGGCTACAACTCGCTCCAGTACGAATACAACGGCATCCCCTCGCTGGAGGTTGCCAAGACTATCTCCAAGATGATCGGCGTTCCCGTCTACTACGAGTACACCGATGCCGATGAGATCGCCGCCGGCGCCGTGATCGCCGATGCGCAGGGCGATAGTGTCTCGTTTGCAAACGTGGTCGACAAGAGCTGCTGGGTGTATTTCCCGGAGGGGTTCGACGGTGCCACCGACACCCTGTTCCGCTGTGGCATGGGAACCATGTCCATGCCCGACGGAAGCCAAAAGTACTTTGAGGACACCACCGACCCCATCATGCGTTCGTATGCGCAGCGCGGAAACGTGTCCCTGTACTTCGACTTTCTCAAGGACCAGTTTGGCGCCCAAGAGGAGCCCCGGGCAGAGTCCGATGCCCAGGCAGAGTCCGATGCCCAGGCATCGGGCAACGTCTACATGTCTCAGGCCATGGGCGCGATGACGTTTCGCATCGTCTTTCCCAATCATGACTGCTGCGAGTATATTCGCGACGATCTCGACAAGTGCTTTGGCGGGTTCTCGCTCCAGGCGATTTGCGGCACACCCGACGGTACGTTTGACTCACCCGATGAAGTCCTGTCCACCATGGCAGGCCATGGAATCCCCGATGATGCAACCGATGTCGAATGGGGCTATAACTCCGTGCGTTATCGCGTGGCGCACTCCGTGCCCAACGCCATCGTTCTCGAGGCGCTAGCCCAGCACTACAAAATTCCGCTGTACGTCGAGTATTTCGATGAGCTTAAACGCGCGACCGGCGCTGCCATTACGATCCCCGACATAGCGAACCCGACCGCATTCGTCCCTGGCACACTCGGCTGCAAAGAGCAGATGTACTTTGACCGCGGCAGCGACAACGAAGGCTACGTTGCACTTCGATGCGGCTATTGCCAGGCGGTCTCCGATGATGGCAAAACGCGCATCTCCTTTGTCGACGACCCTTCGCAGTCGGTCATGGCAGAAATGGCAGAAGAAGCATCGGTCGGAGTCTACGTTAGGCTGCTTAAAAAATTCGATCTCGAGCAAGTTCTCCCCGCTGGATATCAGAAACCGGCTTCTCGTCCCGCCGCAAGCTCTAAAAAGAACACCTCGACCCCCTCGGCAGAAAAATCGAAAATCAGCCTGTGGATGAACCCCATTGCAGAGAAGCATGTCTGGAACTCCCTCGACGCCTACGGTCAAAAGCAGGGCAAGCAAAATGACATGAACATGTTCTTTTTGGAGCCGCTCTATCGCGGCGGCGATCAGATCCGAGACCCATTTGGATTTGCCACAGGCCGCAAACCTATGCCGGCTTATGCAAGCCACCAGGCGCACCGCAAGGTTATCGACGCCGCCCTTACTACCGACATAGAAGTCGGCGCGCTTGTCGCGGGGCTTCTCGGCCAAGACCTGTTGACATCCGAAGAGCTCAACGCGCTGCACCGCGATATCGAGCTCAATGCCCAAGGTATAAGCGCCATTGCCACCGGAAGAGGCGCCGCGCTCGAAAGCCGTTGCGACTCGGTTTGCTACCTTATTGCAAAGCTCCGGAGCCATGACGACGACAATAGCCATCGCTTTATGATGTGGATGGCGGACACCGACCAAGCCGTACGCGTAAAGTTCTACGGCGAGGCACCGGCAATCGGCGCGCCCTTTACGTGCCGCTTTAGCGTAGTGGAAAATGACGTCATTACGTACTGGATGCCCGTCGAGGGCGAGAAGGGCTTCTCTCGCTATAAGCAGATTCCCGAGGGAGGACGCATCGACGTCTCTGCGGCAAAGAGCGACTCTGCCGCTATGAGCGCCCTGCGCAAGGCCAACGCGATGTTCCTTAAGACGTGCGGACTCAAGCAGACCGCGCCGTCCAAGACGCGCATGACCCCAGAACAGTCACAGCGCTTTAGCGAGCTACGAGAAAAACTGGGTCGTAAAACGGGCTATGCCCTTACGGTACTCTTCTCGCGCTGCGTACTCTGCAGCGCCGAAGCGGACCGATTCCTCGAGCTCATGGAGCACGCCGCTGCCGCGCACGATCGCGGAGAGGTGATCGACGTCGACGATACCGAGGTCGTAGAGCACAAGACCGTTTACATGGTTGGCCCGATCTCTACCGAGGATGGTACTTGTCAGCTCTACAACCCCAACACCATCAACTTTGAGGACTTTAGGTTCCAGCCCAACCTGCTCGAAGACTTCCATACCGACCTGCCCCGCGGCGGCAGCTTTATCAACATTGCAACGAGCGTCGTTGAGTCGGACGTCATCGCCGCCTGGGCGGGCTACAACCCGGGCAACGCCCAGCGCTCGGCGCGCTACTAGAGAGCGATTGGCACGGCCAAGCCATGTATCTGTTGCGCGGCATCGGCCCTGGACGTCGAACCGCGCCGTCCACGATGTTGCGCAACAGAATACAGCGCAGACGGCCTAGTATGCGAAGTAACAGGCGCGTGCAGGTCAGACGCATCGAATCTGGCCTTCGCGCGCAACACAAATCATCGCAGGGAGCACACCATGGCGCGTGACACATCAAACGATCCGGTTGTTAACTTGCCGCTCGATTACAAGTTCGACGGCAACGGCAACATCATCCAAAAGGTCTTTTTTGGCGTAAATGCGGTATTCTGCCCCGTCTGGTACTGGTGGTACTTCAAAAGCAATCGTGATCCCAGCTTTTGGATCGGTGACAGCGACATGGACGGCTATGATCCCGAGGAATGCGCTATCGAGTTCCAGCACCGCATGGATAACTTTACGCCCGAGGAGAGCTGCAACCTCTTTGAAGTTGCAAAGTATTGCGACCGCATGACGGGTGTTACCGTCTTTGACGTCGTAAACGGGCGAAATGTAAACGAGCGACACCTGGATGACTACTACACCGGCTACGACCTTGGCATCGAAGATGATGACGAGGACGAAGAAGACGACACAGACATCGAGATGGAGTTTGAAGGGCAACCTGTTAGCCCCCAGCCGATGCGCGTATGCGACGAGGGCCCCTGCCAGTTTATGCTGCCGCCCGTTTTAAACTGCGGAACGGACGACGGTTCCGGCTACGAGGTCGAGATTCCCCTGCGCGCCAAAACGACCAAGAGCGGTACTCCGCAGGAGCGACTATCGTTCTATATCCCCGCCGACGTCGCCGTACAGTGGTTCCGCGAGGTCACGGGCGAGTCGCAGGCCGACTACCAACTGTTCCAAACCGTTTGGATGGATCGGGCCAATCGGCTTGAGAACCCGCACTTTGTCGACCACCTGTTTTCCTATGCGTTTTGGCAGGAGCGATTGCTGCGCATCCTGCACTGCACGTACAAGCGGGGCAAGGTACAGAGTGTGCGCATCGTTGCCGACTACGAAGGCGACGCTGCCGAGTTTATTGACAAGTACTACCCGGAGGCCGAGGTCATCGGTCATCAGGGCAATGAGAACGCCTTTGAAACGGGAGCCGCCTATCTGGTGGACCTTACGCTGGACTACAAATACAAGGGCGACAAGCTTGTCGAGAAAAAGACGTTCTCGGTCCTTGGCAGCTTTGGACGCGAATGGTATCGACTCTTTAGCGGCAATCCCAACGCCACCGTTGATGATTTCTATGCATGGTGCGAACAAACCGACACCTACGAGCCCCTACGTCAGGCAGCCGAAACCACCGGCGCAATCGTTCAGTACACCACCTACGGACTAAAGGACGGCAAGCTCACCAGCAAGCGCACCGAAGACCACCAAGGCCGCACCAACGTCGAGATTAATGAGGCGGCCGAGCTGAGAGACCGCATGTTCACGTAGGCGGCAACAGGCCCAGATCACGTTATCCGTTCATCTCTATACTCACAGGAGGTACCTACTTTGATTTCTCCAATCTGTTGGTCCGTGGCATTCCTCGTCGCTCTCGTCGCGCTCTGCTATTCCATACACTTGGAACGGCACAACTATCAGCACAAACTCTTTGGCTTCGAGATCAATTCCAACCGTCGTATCGTCGCCTTTGGAATTCTTGCTCTTGGCGCTTTTTGCCTATTCGCCCCCGTTACCTGGGCGCAGTGCTTTTCTTCGGATCTTGGCGAGGGCTGGGAGCCGGGAGCCTTCAACTTTATTAGCTGGGTCATCACCAATTTCTTTGCCGTGGGATGGACAACGACCATCCAGACCGGTCTCACCGATGTAACGTCAACCGTCTATAGCGCTATTCCCCTTGGCGCCAGCATTGCCGGCCAGGTGTTCAATCTGCTCTATTCGCTGCTCACACTTGCATACATCATCGCCCTTCCCGTTGAAATTGGCCTGTTTGCCTTCAACGCTGTTGCTACGCGTCTCTCGGGCAGCGTTATCAAGCGTCATCTCAAATATGCCGACCATGCAATTATCTTTGAGAGCGTCGACGCCAACACCGAGTTGCTCGCGCGTGATATCGTTAACAACATCAAGGACGGAACACTCAATAACGCGAATGGCAACGGCGACATCGCCCTCATCTTTTGTCTAGGCAGCAACGAGGACAGCGAGCGTCAGCGCGTACTGCGCAATCTGTGCCAGGGCTATGTGCGCTATGTGTTCACCGACTCCGAAGCAGCCGATGTGCTCACAACGATTACATCGCTGCGCGATGCAGTTAAGCATCTGCTCGCAGTCGATGTCGTCGCAACGAGCGAAGAAACCGAACACAATGTCAGCGCGACGATCGACATGCTCGAAGCGACGCACAAGGATCCTCAGGCCGGCTGCGCGCTCAAGATTACGCTCCATTGCACCCACAAGAATCCCGATGATGCCCAGATCTTCGATGCCATCAAAGTCGACAATGAGCCGACTTGTCTTCACTTGCTCTCACGCGTACAAGACGAAATATACGATGTACTTGAAGAGGCTCCGCTCTACAGCGTGCTCGAGCCCATCGATATCTCCGTCGACCCAAATCCCAAGCCTCAGAATCTCACCGTTCTCGTTTTCGGCGCAGGCGATTTCGGCATGCAGGCAACACGCACTTCCTTCTGGATGGGCCGCATGCCGGGCGTTCGTCTGAACATCGTTGTTGTCGACCCCAACGCCCGAACGATACTAGAACGCGAAGCAGCCCGCTACCCCGAGATGTTTGGCGAAAGCTGCAACGGCATACCGACAATTCGCTTTGTAGAAGCTGAGGCGCCCTCGGTTACAACCGATCGCCTTATTGCAGGCGGCACCGTCACTACGCTGCACTACGACGCTCAAAACAAATGCGTATCGTCCAAGGCCGACAGCGCGCTAATTACCGATGACGCTCGTCTTTACGCTTTCGCAACCATGGGAGATTGTGGACAAAACCTCTCCTATTCGCTCATGCTCCAACGTCAGATCTTCAATCGCTTTATCGACCAGGGCGCACCGGACTACACCAAACAGCAACCCGTCATCTGTCCCCATATCGAGAGCGAAGAAATCCTAGGCGCCCTTAAAAGCCTCGATAAGACTCAGACGACTGGCAAAGACGCCGCCAATATCATGCATCCGTTTGGTGCCCGCAAGGCGTTCTACACCTACGGCAACATCATCAATGACAAGCGCGAGCGCCTGGCCGTGCAGCTCAATGCGGCATACGACCTTTGCTTTAATGGCTCCATTGAGAATGATTTTGACGCAACGCTCGCCGTTGAGAAGGCAGTCAATAGTTACAACGGCAAAGAATCCAACAAGAGCAGCAGCCGAGCTTCGGCAGCACATATCCCCTACCGCTTCTGGGCGCTTGGCTTTAGCGACGCCGACGTGGAGCAGGGATCCTTCGAGCATGCCTGGAGGGAGAAGCTGCAGGGCAAGGTCAAGCCATCTTCGAATAACGACAACATTGCCAATGCGATATTGAGCTCCGTCGTTCCCGACGCAGCCACCAAAGCCGAGTTCGATGCCAGCGAGCAGAAAAACCGCGAGGAATTCGCCCTTATCTGTCGTTTAGGTGACATGGAGCACGATCGTTGGCTTGCCTATTGCCGGGCAACGGGCATGACCGAACTGGGACACGGCACCGTCGAACAGGAACGCGAGCAGCGCATGCGCGCAGCAGCCGTCGATGCGTTCCTGAGCGGCAAGCCCAACAAGGGTGGGGCCGAAGGCGTTCGCAAGTCCGACATCCTCATGCGTCACGCCTACATGACACCCGACAACGACATACTCGGCGCCCGTGGGTTCTTGCTGGGCAAAGACGTCTACGCCTACGACCGAATCATCGTCGCCCTCTCAGCCCGCATCGCCAAGGGCAGCATTGTCAAATAATCGTTCAACCCCTAAATCACATTTGGAAGGAAAGCTATGTCCGATAAAATCGCAATTCACAATGACAAAAAACCAATCAACGTCTTCATCAGCTACAAACGTGACGACAACCTCTACAACCATCTCGTTCGAATTGTGAAAAAGACTTTTTCCTTGCTTAATTCAGACAAAAAGTACTTTCCCGAAACGAACTTTTATGCCAAAGAATTTCTGGACATCGACTCCATCGATTACGGCGAAAAGTGGATGGACAAAGTCGAAAGCGCCATCACGGATTCAGACATGTTCTTAGCTTTCGTAACTCCTAACTACATTAATAGTGAGCTTTGCCGTCATGAATATCATTTCTTTAGCATTAAACCCAACAATAGGGGCTTATGTATCCCGGTCTTTTGGAACAGTCAAGATAAGGCCGAAAAGGAACTCCTGCATACAGGCGACGCAAGCTCTTATAACAACGACCCAGACGAAGCTCCAAGCAAAATCTGGCATAACATTCTCGAGTACAATGGCCTAGAAGGTATTTTGCCCAGATTGGTAGATACGTTATCAAAGGCAAGCGATAGCGACTACACTTATGTCGAGACATGCATAGCAACCTGGCTCGCAGACAAAATCTTCAATGCCTCCAAACCCATCCTCAGTGGCAAAATTAACATGATGGACGATGAAAACGAATATGAGGCAGCAGCAGATATCGCCGAAGAGGAAACAGCAGTACTCAGCGAAATCGATGGCCTTACACTTAAAGCGCACTCCAAAGGCGTCACAGCAACTTGCGTTTATTCCGAGGGCATCGGCTATACCCTCAAAGCGGGAAGTGAGATTAGCCCCGATATCACTGCAACTTGCCCCGCATCAGTTCCCAAACGTCGAGCCCAAGAGCAAAATTTCATCGACGAAAACAATGTGCTGACAAAAGATCTTGTTTTCAGCAGCCCCTCAGCTGCCTCGGCATTTGTATTTGGCCGCAGTAGCAATGGCAAATATGATTGGAAAAACAAGAACGGCATACGTCTTGGAGAGCTGCTTAAGAATCAGCCCAGCAAATAATGAAAACACCAAAAAGGGGGCTCGGTTCAAAACCGAGCCCCATTTTTCATTCGTTTATGTCTTTGCAATAGGAGCCGACTGGCGTTCCAAAGGACCTTACCGCTCCTCTAGCGTCCAGCCTTTCTGGGCGCAGAGGTCACGCAGGGTTGCCACCAGGTCGGCATTGGTGTTGCTGTCGACTACAATCTTGTCAATGTGATCAGCGGCAATGTTGAGCTTGGGGAACGAGTGGCTGCAACCCGACAGGTTAAGCTCGCCGACATTGCAGGTAATCTCGAGTGCGCCAAGAATGTCATCGTTCGAAAGATCAATCTTCTCGACGTCACCCTGAAGCCCTTGGTCAACGGTAAAGAACATCAGGTTCTTAAGACCCGAAGCGTTGATGGAATTGACAGCACCCTTAAGGCCCTCGATCTTAAAGGCATTAAGCTTGGGACAAACGCTCAGGTCGAGGTCCTGGGTCGTCATGTCACCAAACTTGAGCACCTCGAGTGCCTCGAGCTCGCTAAAGTCCGCACTCTTGGCGCTCAGGGTATTGATGCCGAGCGTATCGAGCTTGTCCAGCTTGCTAATGGGCGTGAAATCCGTCACCTCGTCACTCACGACCAGCTCCGTGATGCGCTGGGTCTCCTTGGCGGTCAGCTGGCCATCGTCATCGTTATCGTAGTCGGCAAGCAGCCCGTGCAGCGTATCATCCGTGATCGCATCGACATCGACGAGACCTTTTTCTTTCTTGGTCTCGGAGCCAGAGGCATCAGTTGAGCTCGACTCTTTAGAGGCGCTCGACGAGGCTCCCCCGCCGCCTTGCACGTCACCGACGCCGCCAATCACGGAGAAAGCGGCAACCGCGCCTATGACCACAACCGCCGCAAGCACTACCAGGGCGCGAACGCCGCCCAAACGAGAGACGGCTTCATTTGCACGTTCAGCCGCCTGTCCATTCGGCTGGCCGGCAGAGCGAGGGATCCGACTTGTCGAACGCCCCGGCGTCTGCTGCGCCTGCCCAGCAGGCTGTTCGGTTGCCTGCCCATTCGGACGCATATTCGCCCGCACATCCGACGTCTCGGCAGCCTGCTCATGAGCCCCGCCCGAAGGCTGCTCGGTCACACGTTGAACCCGTTCGTTATCCCGCCAAGACATGTCGGGTTTAAAATTCTCCATATCGCTTCTCCTCACTTGAGCGCATCGCTACTGCTGCTCCATGGTGTAACCGTAGTCACTGCTCATTTTTTGCAAATACTCGACCAGGCTGCTGCTCGTGTCGCTGTCGTACAAGATCTTGCCAACACAATTGGGTGTAAAAGTGTAATGGAAGGCATCTTCCCTGCCTGCCCCGCATAGATTGAGCGTTTCGACTCTGCTACTGATCTTCAGAACCTCGAGGTTCACATCACCCGACAGGTCAAGCGTCCCAATACTGCCATCAAGGCCTTCGATCTGGACGTTCGTCAACGAGGACATGTTTTTGGCATTCAAGGTATCGACGGGGCTCTCGAGCCTGTTTATGGTAACGCGCTGTAGCTGAGGAAAACGTGTGAGATCAACCTGAGGCACCGAGCAGTCGCCAATGGACAGATGAGTGATATTGCTAATGGAGCTTATGTCGTAGCTTTCGCTGTCGTAGTCGCCGATGCCAAACGTCGTGATGTTGTGGAAGTTGGCCAACAGCGGAAGCGAATCAAACGACTCAACGTCGATTGAGCTAGCCTCATCCGCAGTCTCTTGCGAAATATTGCCGTCCTCATCTGCATCGAGCGCTAAGTCCGAGCGCAGCGCCTCGTCCGTAATCTCATCGAGCGTGAGCACTGTGGCCTTTTTCGCTTCTTCCTGGTGACGCTCCTCTTTTTCCTTTTTACGCTGAGCGCGCGCCGCCTCGTCTTCTTGCTGTTGTTTGGCCTCGGCGCGCTGCTCGGTCTGCCGATTGGTGTCGGAAATGCCGCTTGTGATGGACGTGACCGCCACAATGGCAATGATTACCACTACGGCAAGGACAACCACTACGCGCGGACCGCCCAAGCGATTCACGATATCGTTAATATCCGATCCGTTGGACCCGGCGTCTCCGCGGCCAGACCCGTTCTGATTAATTGCCATCCGTGTTTCCCCTTCCGGCGCCTACAGGCGGTCCTTGTCGAAGTAGTCAGCGTCGCGCCAGTCGCCGCGCCAGCGGTAGGCGTGGGCGTTCTCGCGCGACCAGTCGCTCAGGTGGCGCAGGATGAAGCGACTCATGTCGTCCGCAAGCGGCTCGATCGGCCCCACGCGCCGCGCCTCGGCCGCCCGCTCCCAGAACGAGTACGCCATGAGGTAGAACGTGCCGGCGTCGACGTAGTCGCCCGGGTAGGCGGGGTCGTCGAACCAGCCGTGCGTGTCGGGCGTG
>CABQZS010000045.1 GCA_902468695.1 uncultured Collinsella sp. | reverse complement strand
GATTTCGGCGCTCATCTTATTCGCGTCGTCTGGCTCGTATCTGGTGGCGCCGCTTGACGTTTGCGCCAGGGCAATGGGCGGAGTGTTGTGGCTCAATGCTGCAATCTTTGCCTATGGCGTGGTGCTTATGGGGCACTATCGTCGCCCCGTCATGCTGCCCGAACTGTTGCTCGTTGCCGCCGTGACACCGCCGGTGGTGTGCCTCATGGGCTCGGCGTGGACCGTGGTCCTTATTGCAGAGGGTGCGTTTTTCCTATTTCGCTCCATCGCGGCGCTTTTGATGGATGTCCGCAACCGTCAGGAAGACATTACCGCGTTCTCGACCATCGAAACCATCAACGTGATCCCTGTGGGCATCTTGTATCTGGACCCAAAGGGTCGCCCGCTGCTCATGAACCGCTGCATGCGAAAAAACCTGGTGGAGCTTCATATGCCCACCGACCTAGGCGATATGAGCGGAACATGGAACGACCTGCGCAAACTCAGCATGCAAATGCCCGAAAGCAGTAGGAACCGTGTGCGGATTAACTTGGACCGTTTTGGTGAGGCTCGCGCGGTGATCGAGATTTCTCCCGCCGAGATTCGCCTATTTGTGCACGACGAGGTTATGGTTTCGGGCCGCCTCTTTGAGCGCATTATCGGGCTGGATGTGACGGAGTATGCGCATGCTCATGATCGCCTGGCGCAAGCCAACCACCTGCTTGAGCTTGCGGGCCAAGAGCTCCAAGCCCAGATCGAAGAAGTCAAAAAAGTTGCTGACAATGCGGCCTATCTGCGTATGCGAGCTCGCGTGCACGACGTGATCGGGCAGCGCCTGTCCATCCTCCATCGTTATCTGGAGGAGGGGCGCCTGGACGACGAGTCGCTCGAGCAGATTGACCCGCTGCTGCGCTCAATCGCCGCCGATCTGCGCAGTGGCGGTGCCAGTGAGCCTGTGGAGCAGCTGGGTGATATCGTCCACGCCTTTGGCTTGGTGAGTGTGCAGATCGATATCGAGGGATCGCTTCCCGAGGACGCACGCGTCGCCGCAGCGTTTTTGCAGATTGTCCGCGAGGCCTCGACCAACGCCACTAAGCATGCGCAGGCGCATCAGATCCATGTGCGCCTGTGGCAGGAGGGGACGGATGCTGACGCCATCGCGCGCATGACGATTTCTAACGACGGGTCCCCGGCCCCCGTATCGTATCGCGAGGGAACGGGTATCCCAGGTATGAGGCATGTCGCGCAAGATCTGGGCGGCTGCCTGGAAGTCCATGCCGCCCCGCCCTTTACGCTTGCGGTGTCCATCCCGCTCAACGCCAGCGCCACAGCTCAAAGGAGAAACTCATGATTCGCGTCCTTATAGTCGAAGACCAGGCTATCTTGCGCGAGAGCCTCGCGCGCTCCGTCGGTGACCAGCCCGACATGACCGTTGTCGCCGCGATCGCCGACGCCTCGGATGCCTTGGACGTTGTACTCAAGGAGCGTCCGGACATGATACTGATGGATGTGTGCGCCGAGCACGATTCCAACGGCATCGTGGCGGCGGCGCGCATCAAAGAACAACTGCCCGAGTGCCGCGTCATTATCATGACGGGTATGCCCGAGATCACCTTTGTGGACCAGGCGCGCGAGGCGGGCGTCGATAGCTTTGTGTACAAGAACGTCGGTATCGACGAGCTGTTCGCCGTGATGCGTTCCACGTTGGCGGGCTACTGCACGTTTCCCAAGCCGCCCGAGAGCATTTTTTCGGGCACGGCGGCACTCGACGATGTCGAGCTGTCGATTTTGCGCCTTGCCTGCGAGGGCAAGAGCCGCCGCGAGATCGCGGCCGAGCTGTTTATGAGTGAGGGCACCATCAAGCGCCGCAT
>CABQZS010000044.1 GCA_902468695.1 uncultured Collinsella sp. | reverse complement strand
GTGCGTGCGGATCAAGCTCAACGTTCTCGATGGCCGCTTTGGCCTTAGCGGTCAGGTCGAGCGCGTAAGTGTGGGCGTAATCGATGGAGCCGGTCTCCTGGAAGATCTCCACGGCGCGTGCGAGCTGCGCGGGGTCCTCGGTGCCCGAGGAAAGGATTGCCTCGACCTCGTCGTGATAACGCTCGTCTGACAGGGCGTGCACGGCGACGAGGGTGCGCTTGCCCTCGGTGATATCGGTGCGGAAGTCCTTGTTGGCGGCCTCCTTGATACCGATCAAGTTGAGCAGGTCATCTTGGATCTGGAAGGCAAGGCCCGTGTGCAGGCCAAAGGCGCGCAGCGCCTCAATCTGCTCCTCGCTGCCGCCGCCGATAATGGCTCCGGCGGCAAGTGGCGTGGCTCCGCTGTAGTACGCGGTCTTGTGCGTCGCCATGTCCAGATAATCGTCGACCGAGATGTCAAAGCGCCCATCGCGGACCCAGCCCAAGTCGAGAGCCTGGCCCTCGATGGTGCGAACGATCATCTCGGTGAGCTCGTGGAGCACACGGAGTTTCACGCCTGCCTCGAGCGTGGGGTCGTCGAGAACCGTCTTGGTGACCATGGTGAGCGCCAGATCGCCGCAGTTGATGGCAAGGCCCGTGCCCTCGGTAAGGTGCATGCAAGGCTTGCCGCGACGCAGCTGGCCGTTGTCGGCTATGTCGTCATGGATAAGCGCTCCCGACTGAAAGTGCTCGATAGCTGCCGCCGCGCTGCGGGCGCTCTCAAAGTTACCGCCCACTGCGGTTGCGGCGAGCATGCAGATAAGCGGGCGGTGGCGCTTGCCGGCGTTGGCCGTAAAAGCCGAGAGCGGGGTATACAGGTAGCGCTCGATATCGGCAGAGGTCGCCTGTCCGTCAAAGAACGTGGCCAGATAGTCGTTGATCTGGTCAAAGTGCTGGGCTAAAAAGCTGGTAAACGGACTGGACACGGGTTCTCGCATTCTTTCTTAGTTTGCATCGTTGCGGTGTGCAGATACCATATTGCCACATTGGAGTTGCCGGCGCGTCTGTTTTGGCGATTTGGGGAAACGGGACGCGTGCGCGTGCCGGCTGCTTATATAAGCCTAAAGTGCTCGAGCGCCTTGACGACGCCATCTTTGTCGACCGAGTCGGTGATGTAGTCGGCGCGCTTTTTAAGATAGTCCGGCGCATTGCCCATGGCGATACCGACATCGACGGCGTTCATCAGCGAGACGTCATTGCTGGCGTCGCCGATGCCGTATACGGTTCCATGGTGGGGATCGAGGGCGTCGAGTACAGACTGGATGCCCCCGCGCTTCGTGCATTCGCGGGGCGAGATTTCGGTTACCTCGAGTTCGAGCTCGTTAAAGCACAACAGCGGCTCAAGTGCCTTATCTTGAGCGATGTGGTTGGCGAGCGATGTAGACATCAAGATCTTGTAGGCACTGTAATGTTGCAGCTGCGTGACTGCGTCGCCCAGGGTGCGCGCGTATCCGGGGGCATCGGGGGCATCGGCACTCATGCGCACGACGCCGTTGAGGCCCTCAAAGCGGATGACCTCGCCCGACCGCTCAAGATAGGGGGCAAGGCGCTGCAGCATGCCGGGCGTCATCGACAGATCGCGAATTGCGTGTCCGTTGATCTCGGCGTAACCGCCCGCAAGACAGACGATGCCGGTCCAGGGCAGCTCAAGAAGTTTGGGGTGGATGCAGCTGAGGGTGCGCCCTGTGCAGATAAAGGCCATGTTGCCATTTGCAACGAAATCGCGGATGGCCTGCGAGACCGCCTCGTTGGGATAGGGGGACAGGTCACGCTCGCTCTCGGGAAGCTCTTGTGCCGCTCGAGGGTCTTGCCAGGCGAGCGTTCCGTCGATATCGAAGAAGCAGATATCGCTGCGCTTATGGGCTGCGCTGGCGGCAGGGGAGGCCGAGGTGGTGGGCACAAATCCCGGCTCGAGGCCCATGATCTGGTCAAAATGCTCTTTAACGCGGGGAACGGAGATGCCGATGATCACCTGGGCGGTCTTGCCCGTAATGATGAGGCCTTTGGCGCCCACCGCGACAAACGACGCGTTATCTGCAACGATAGAAGGGTCTGCGACTTCGACGCGCAGGCGCGTGGCGCAGTTGGTTGCGCCCACGATATTGCCAACGCCACCTAAAAGCTGAATTACCCGCTCAGCGAGGACGTGATCTTGATCGGATTGACTATTGACCTCGTCATTGGGAGATTGCTCTTTGGCAAAGCCGCTTTCCGTCAAACGATCGATTGCCGCGCGATTGGCGACATGATCCTCGCGGCCCGGCGTCTTAAGGTCATAGACCAAGATGAGTGCTCGAAAACTAACAAAAAAGATGAGGCTAAAGGCAAGGCCGATACCGAGCGCCAAAAGATAGGCACCGGCATGCGTGCGCATGAGCGGAATAAAGTTGAAGGCTGCCATCTCCATGAGGCCGCCCGAGAAGATGCCGACGATGCCAAAGAGATTCATGGTTGTGGCAAGGCAAGACGATAAGACGGCATAGAGAAAAAAGAGCCCGGGGTGGGTGAACATAAAGAGAAACTCGAGTGGCTCGGTAACGCCGCAAACCACCGAGGCGATGATGGCGGGAACAAGGATGACCCTGAGGCCGGCGCGGCGCTCGGGTTTTGCGGTGGAGTAGAACGCGGCTGCGATGGCGGGAAGGCCAAAGAGCTTGACCCAGCCGGTGGCGGTAAAACCGGCCCACGGCGCAAGTTCATTAAGGGGGCGCGTGCTATGGGAGAGGATGGGGAGCAAGCTGCTCCACGTGGCGTAGATGCCGTCGTTAATGACCAGGTTGTCGTAGTAGATCGGCATGTAGAGCAGGTGGTGCAGCCCCATGGGCTCGAGCGCTCGCTCCAAAAACACAAAGATGCCCACGCCAAAGGGGCCGACGCTCGTAAGTGCATGGCGCAGCGTTTCGGTCATTGCGTATACGGAGGGCACGATGGCGGCCGAGATAGCGGCAAGGGCAAACACGGCAAAAAAGCTGATGAGGTAGACCAGCGAGGAGCCCGAGAAGGTGCCGAGCCAATCGGGAACCTTGGCATCGTAGAAGCGGTCATGGATGGCGACGACGGTTGCCGATACCACCAGCGGGCCGATAATGCCGGTGTCGAGCGTCTTGATGCCGTCGATGACGGTGATACCGTTGGCGGGGGTCAAAGATGACGGGTACTTAAGCCCAAGGTTGTCTCCGCTCAGCTTAATGATCTCGCTCAAAAAGAAGCAATAGGCAAAATAGGCCACGAGTGCCTCGAGGCAGCAGCGTGCCGGTTGCTTTTGAGCAAGACCGATGGGCAGCGCTACGGCAAAAAGGAGCGGGAGGCGCTTAAAGACCGTCCACGAGCCGCGCTGGATGATGGTCCAAAAAACGTACCAAGGGGTTCCGTATACGGCGAGATCGCCGACGATGTCCGCAGTCGTTGCGAGAGCGGAGACGCCGACCATGAGGCCTGATATAGAAAACAGCATGGCGGGAGCGAACATTGCCCCGCCAAAGCGTTGGATTTTTTGCAGCATGTTCTGCCTTCCGAATATCGAGGTGCGTTGCGCGTGGGGAAACGTTTAAACAATGGATTCATTGTAGAGGACCAGACGATTGTCGTACCGGCAGTTTTGAGCGAAACCGATTTGGGCATGACAGAAACCGTCAACGGTTAAATCCTGTCGCTTTACCGATATTCGGTTTAAACAACTTTAAGAAATGCTATCGTGCCTAGCCGGAAATGAACAATATAGAGGTGAAACAATGCCAAAAGCGATATACGAAGGAATCTATCGAGAAATACGCTCGCGCATCATTAATGGGACCTATGCGTTTCAGGAGATGCTGCCAACCGAAGCCGAGCTGACCGCGGAGTTCGGATGCACTCGCAATACCGTCCGTCGCGCCTTGGGTATGCTGGCCGACGGGATGTTTGTGCAGCCCATACACGGCAAGGGCGTGCGCGTTATTTGGCTTAAGGGCGAAACCGACATGTTGGGCGCACTCGAAGAGGTTGAGTCGTTTGGCGAATTTGCAAAGCGCAACAATGTCGTCGCATCGACCGAGGTCAAGTCTTTTGAGCATTTGATTTGCACCGAGCAGCTCTCTCGTCGCCTGGGCTTTAAGGTGGGCGAGGAGTTGATTCGCGTGGTGCGTGTCCGAAGCCTTAACGGCAATGCGCGCCAAGTAGACCATGGTTACTTTTTGGAGTCGATCGCCAAGGGTCTGACGCCCGAGATCGCCGCAAAGTCAATTTACGACTATCTGGAGCACAAACGCGGCGTCAAGGTGATGGCGAGTCGCCGTACGGTGAGCGTCGAGCTTGCCAACGATGAGGACTGCAGCTATCTTGACCTCGGCAAATACAACTGTGTCGCCGTCATGGAGAGCCAGTCGTACACCTCGGACGGCATCTTGTTCGAGGTCACGCATGCCCGCACGCATCCCGAGATCTTCCATTACCGCGTCAACTCCAAGCGATAGCCGGCTAGCTCGCAGCCTGACGAGACTCATGCCCTCAAAGCGAAAACGCCCGGTCAAACCGACGATGCATTGGCTTGACCGGGCGTTTTCGCTGCATTTGATAACAAATAATTGTTTATACAAAACTTGTCAAGTATCAAGTTGAAATTACCGTTCACCGAAGTTTTTCTACCGCTCTAGTAATACTTGTTCAAACAAGTAGCCAAATAGCGTATCGTACAAATCAGCAAAAGGGGCAAAGTCCCCGAGCCAATCTCCGAAGGCGGCGGCAAAGGGTGCCGCCACGGTGTGAAAGGGTGGATTGTAATGAAGAACGAAATGAGCAGAAGGCAGTTCCTGGGCTTTGCTGGTTCCGCGGCTGCGGTTCTTGGTCTGGGCCTCGTGGGCTGCGGTGGCTCCGCCGGCTCCGGCTCCTCTGCTTCTGGTGACGCTGCCGAGGTCTACTTCCTCCAATTCAAGCCCGAGGTCGACAAGGAGTGGAAGGAGATCGCCAAGGCGTACAAGAAGGAGAAGGGCGTCGAGGTCAAGATCGTGACCGCCGCCTCCAACACCTACGAGGAGAAGCTCAAGTCCGAGATGTCCAAGAGCTCCGCTCCGACCCTGTTCCAGGTCAACGGCCCCACCGGTCTTAAGAACTGGAAGGATTACTGCGCCGACCTGTCCGATACCAAGCTCCGCGGTGAGCTCATCGACGACTCCCTGGCTCTGCAGTCCGACGGCAAGGATCTGGGTATCGACTGGGTCCAGGAGAGCTACGGCATCATCTACAACAAGCAGCTGCTCGAGAAGGCTGGCTACAAGGCCGAGGACATCAACTCCTTCGACAAGCTGAAGGCTTGTGCCGACGACATCCAGGCCCGCAAGGACGAGCTTGGCGTTGAGGGTGCCTTCACTTCTGCTGGCATGGATGACTCCTCCAGCTGGCGCTACACCACCCACCTCGCCAACCTCCCGCTCTACTACGAGTTCGAGAAGGAACACAACCAGGAGGACGACGAGATCAAGGGCGAGTATCTCGACAACTTCAAGCAGATCTTCGACCTGTACATCACCGACTCCACCTGCGATCCTTCGCAGCTTGCCTCCAAGACCGGTGACGACGCCACCAACGAGTTCGCAACCGGCAAGGCCGTCTTCTATCAGAACGGCTCTTGGGCATACGCTGACCTCACCAAGGCCGGTATGACCGACGACCAGCTCGGCATGCTGCCGATCTACATCGGCGTTGACGGCGAGGAGAACCAGGGCCTGTGCTCCGGCGGTGAGAACTACTGGTGCGTGAGCTCCCAGGCTTCCGAGGATGCTCAGAAGGCCACCGAGGACTTCATGTACTGGTGCGTCACCGCTGACACCCCGACCAGCATCATCGCCGACAAGATGGGCCTGACCGCTCCGTTCAAGAGCGCCAAGGAGACCACCAACGTCTTCTCGCAGCAGGCCGTTGCCATGGCTAAGGACGGCAAGAAGACCGTCGCTTGGGACTTCGTCTACATCCCCTCTGAGGAGTGGAAGAAGAACCTCAAGCAGGCTCTGATTGCCTATGCTGCCGACAACACCAAGTGGGACGGCGTCAAGAACGCCTTTGTCGATGGCTGGAAGACCGAGAAGGCTGCTTCCGAGTAAGTAGTTGCTGCCCAAGCTATCTGATTAGCGACAGGGGGCGGGCAGACGTTGGTTTGCCCGCCCCCTGCATATTGAAAGGACCCTTCTATGGGCAAAGCACTCAAGCGCTGGTGGCCGCTCTTTATGCTGCCCACGTGCCTGGCGTTTATGATCGGGTTCGTGATCCCCTTTATCCAGGGCTTCTATCTCTCGTTCTGCCAGTTTATTACCATCAACAATACGCACTTTGTCGGTATCGAGAACTACGTGCGCGCACTGTCCGATCCACAGTTCTCCACGTCGTTCTTCTTTACCGTGGCGTTTGCCTTCCTGTCGACGGTGCTCATCAACGTGATCGCCCTCGCCATTGCGCAGGCGCTCACCCGCAAGGCGCTCAAAGGCACCAACATCTTCCGTACGATCTTCTTTATGCCTAACCTGATCGGCGGCATCGTGCTGGGCTACATCTGGCAGATTCTGATCAACTGCCTGCTCTCCAACGTGGGCGCTCAGCTCATCGCCCTTAACTCTGCTGCTGGCTTCTGGGGCCTTATCATCCTGACCCTGTGGCAGCAGGTCGGCTACATGATGATCATCTATATTGCTGGTCTGCAGTCCATTCCGTCCGACTACATCGAGGCCGCCAAGGTCGACGGTGCCACGGCATGGCAGACGTTTTGGAAGGTTAAGATCCCTAACCTGATGCCGACCATCACCATCTGCCTGTTCCTGTCCATCACCAACGGCTTTAAGCTGTTCGACCAGAACCTCGCCCTTACCGGCGGCGCCCCCGCGCATTCCACCGAGATGCTCGCCCTGAACATCTACAACACGTTCTATTCGCGTGCCGGTATCGCATGGCAGGGCATCGGTCAGGCCAAGGCGGTTATCTTCTGCATCCTGGTCGTAGCCATCTCCATGATTCAGCTTAAGGCCACGAGGTCCAAGGAGGTGCAGCAGTAATGAAACGCGATAAGGTTATCAACCGCGCGCTCTCGATTTTCTTTACGATTCTGTCGCTCGCGTGGATCTACCCCGTGTTCATGATTGCGCTCAATTCCTTTAAAAAGGCAACTGCAATCAGCACCACCACGGCATTCGATCTGCTCACGCCCGAGACGTTCAACGGCCTCGCAAACTACATGCACGCCCTTAACGAGCAGGGCTTTGCCTCGGCATTTATGTACTCGCTCATCATCACGGTCACGTCGGTCGTGCTGATTCTGTTGTGCTGCTCCATGTGTGCTTGGTACGTAGTGCGCGTCAACAGCAAGATCTCGAACTTCTTCTATTACCTGTTCGTCTTCTCGATGGTCGTGCCCTTCCAGATGCTCATGTTCACGCTGTCCAATTTGGCGGACCGCATCGGCTTCAACACGCCGTTCAACATCTGCTTTATCTACCTCGGCTTTGGCGCGGGCCTGGCGGTCTTTATGTTCGCCGGCTTTGTAAAGAACATTCCGCTCGAGATCGAAGAGGCGGCCATGATCGACGGCTGCAACCCGGTCCAGGTGTTCTTTAAGATCGTCCTTCCCATCATGAAGCCCACCTATCTTTCGGTCGGCATTCTCGAGACCATGTGGGTCTGGAACGACTATCTGCTGCCCTACCTTACCCTCGACTCCACCAAGTACAAGACCATTCCTATCTTGATCCAGTACTTCCGCGGCGGCTACGGCCACGTCGAGCTCGGTCCCATGATGGCCTGCATCATGATGGTCGTTATCCCCATCGTCATCATGTACATCCTCTGCCAGAAGTACATCATCGACGGCGTGGTGGCAGGTGCCGTCAAGGGCTGATGCCGTAACTGTTTTGCAAGTTTCTGCGGCGCCCCTCAGCGCGGCGCCGCATATCGAAAGGTAAAGACATGGCCGAGATCGTTCTCAAACATGTTCAGAAGGTGTATCCCAACAACGAGTCCAAAAAGAAGGGCTTCTTTGGCAAAAAGAAGAAGACCAAGGAGAAGAAGCACAACCTCAAGGTTACCGAGGACGGCGTGCTCGCGGTGGAGGACTTTAATCTCACCGTGCATGACCAGGAGTTTGTCGTTCTCGTTGGCCCGTCTGGCTGCGGCAAGTCCACGACGATGCGCATGGTCGCTGGCCTGGAGGACATCACTTCGGGCGACGTGCTCATCGACGGCAAGCGCGTCAACGACGTGGCGCCCAAGGACCGCGACATTGCCATGGTGTTCCAGAGCTATGCTCTGTACCCCAATATGACGGTGTACGAGAACATGGCGTTTACGCTTGAGCTCAAGAAGGTCCCCAGGGACGAGATCGACCGTAAGGTTCGCTCTGCTGCCGAGATCCTGGGCATTACCGAATACCTCGACCGTAAGCCCAAGGCGCTTTCGGGCGGCCAGCGCCAGCGTGTCGCCATCGGCCGCGCCATCGTGCGTGATCCTAAGGTCTTCCTGATGGACGAGCCGCTGTCCAACCTGGACGCCAAGCTGCGTAACCAGATGCGTGCCGAGCTCATCAAGCTACGCCACGAGATCAAGGGCACGTTCATCTACGTCACCCACGACCAGACCGAGGCCATGACCCTCGGCGATCGCATTGTGGTCATGAAGGACGGCGTCGTCCAGCAGATCGCCACCCCGCAGGAGGTCTTCAACCATCCCGCGAACATCTTCGTTGCCGGCTTTATCGGTGTGCCGCAGATGAACTTCTTCGATGCCCAGCTGGTGCGCTCGGGCAACGGCTTCACCGTCAAGACCGAGGATATGAACGTGGCGCTCGCCCCCGAGACCTGCGCTCAGCTTGCTCTCAACTGGGACGGCGGCGACGTGAAGGAGATCACGGCCGGCGTGCGCCCCGAGCAGATTCTGCTTGCCGACAAGGACGAGGAGGGTGCGCTCCAGGGTACCGTCGAGGTGACCGAGCTCATGGGTTCGACCGAGCATGTCCACGTGACCGCTCCCGATGGCCAGTTCGTCCTGATCATTCCCGTTGTCGACCTTGAGGCCAAGGGTGCGCTCAAGGCGGGCGACCCCATCTGGTTCAAGTTCGAGAAGAACGCGACCCACCTCTTCGATAAGGTCTCTGGCAAGAACCTTATCTAGGCCCGGTGCATCCGGACCCTCCCTTTGGGCGACTGCGGTATTGCCATCCTTTTGCCGCGGTCACATATAAGGCTCCCCTCCCGTCCGCTGGGCGAGAGGGGAGCCTTTCTTTGTATCGGGGTTGTCTGGCCGGTCGTTTGTCTCGATCTGTAACGGGTAGGGCCGATTTCGGACGTTAGATGTTATAGATTGAGATAAACCCAAGGGAAGGGGCCGGTATGTCTCAATCTGTAACAGCTGGGACCGTTTTTACCGAGTGGTTGTTACAGATCGAGATTGTTTGGCCGAGTCGGGTCACAGGGTAACGTGCGGGTACAAAAACGGAGCCGTGTTGCCACGACTCCGTTTCTCAAGAGGATGGGTAAGGGAAGCGAAATTAGTTCAGGTGCCAGATCTCGTCGTTGTACTGGGAGATGGTGCGGTCGGACGAGAAGGTGCCGGCGTTGGCGATATTGATGAGCGCCTTGCGCATCCAAGCGTCCTGGTCCTCGTAGTCGGCCAGCACGTGCTCCTTGGTCTGGATGTACTCCTCGATGTCGAGCAGGGCCATAAACCAGTCCTTGCCCTTAATGTCATCGTGCAGGCGCTGCAGGCGCTCGGCGTTGCCGGTCGCCATAAAGGCCGGGTTGGTGATGAAGTCCACCAGCAGTTTAATACCGGGCTTGCGGTAGAGTGCGCCGGCGTTATAGGTGCCTTCGGCGTAGAGCTGCTCGACCTGCTTGGAAGAGGCACCAAAGGTATAGATGTTCTCGTCGCCCACGAGCTCGGCAATCTCCACGTTGGCACCGTCGAGCGTGCACAGGGTTAGGGCGCCGTTGAGCATGAACTTCATGTTGGAGGTGCCGCTCGCCTCCTTGGAGGCCAGGCTGATCTGCTCGGAGATGTCGGCGGCGGGAATCACGCGCTCGGCGGCGGTGACGTTGTAGTTCTCGATCATGACAACCTGCAGGTAGGGAGCTACGTCGGGGTCGTTTGCAATCCACTGCGACAGCGTCAAGATCAGATGGATGATGTCCTGCGCGATAGTGTAGGCAGGCGCCGCCTTGCCGCCAAAGATGATGGTGACGGGGTGCTTAGGTCTGTTGCCGTTCTTGATATCGAGGTACTTCCAGATGATGTAGAGCGCGAGCATCTGCTGGCGCTTGTACTCGTGGATGCGCTTGACCTGGACGTCGATGATGGCGTTGGAGGGAATGGTCACGCCCTGCTCGAGCGCCATGAACTGGCGCATGATGGCCTTGGCCTCGACCTTGGTGGCGGCCAGGCGCTCAAGAACGTCCTTGTCATCGGCGAACTTGGCGAGTTTGCTCAGATCGCCGGTGCTGCGCCAGTCGGTGCCGATCACATCGTCGAGCAGGCTGGCGAGCGCGGGGTTGGCCCCATGGATCCAGCGGCGGAAGGTGATGCCGTTGGTCTTGTTGGAGAACTTCTCAGGATAGATCTCGTAAAACGGATGAAGCTCGGTGTCCTCCAGGATCTTGGTGTGGAGGGCGGCTACGCCGTTGATGGAGAAGCCAAAGTGGATGTCCATGTGGGCCATGTGGACGGTGTCGTGCTCGTCGATGATGGCGACGCGCGGGTCATCGTGCTCGGCCTTCGCGATCTCATCGAGCTTGACGATAATGTCGGCGATGGCAGGGGAGACCTTCCGCAGGCTGGCGAGCGGCCACTTCTCGAGCGCCTCGGCAAGAATCGTGTGGTTAGTGTAGGCGACCATGGAGCGTACGATGGTCACGGCCTCGTCAAACTCGATGCCATGTTCGGTGGTGAGCAAGCGAATGAGCTCGGGGATGACCATGGTGGGGTGCGTGTCGTTGATCTGGACAACGGCGTAATCGGCCAGATCGTGCAGGTTGCTGCCGCGCTCGACGGCCTCGTCGATCAAGAGCTGGGCGGCGTTGCTCACCATGAAGTACTCCTGATAGATGCGAAGTAGGCGGCCCTGCTCGTCGGAATCGTCGGGGTAGAGGAACAAGGTGAGGTTCTTGGCGATCTCGGTCTTGTCGAAGTCGATGGAGCTGCCGGGGACCAGGCCGTCGTCGATGCTCGCCAGGTCGAACAGGCGCAGGCGGTTCTTGGTGGGCTGGCCGTAACCGGGCACATCGATGTTGACGAGCTTGGAGGTAACGGCAAAATCGCCGAACTCGACGGTGTAGGAGCGGTCATCGTCGACTAGGATGTCCTGCTCACCGAGCCACTCGTCGGGGACGGCCTTCTGCTGGTTGTCGACAAAGCGCTGACGGAACAGACCGTAGTGATAGTTGAGGCCCACGCCATCGCCGGTCAAGCCCAGCGTGGCGATGGAATCCAGGAAGCATGCGGCCAAGCGGCCCAGGCCGCCGTTGCCGAGTGACGGCTCGACCTCGAATTCCTCGATTTTGTTGAGGTCGTGGCCTGCGGCGGTGAGCTGGTCCTTAACCTCGTCGTAGATGCCGAGGTCGATCATGTTGTTGATGAGCAGCTTGCCGATCAAAAATTCGGCGGAAATGTAATAGAGCTTTTTCTTGCCGTTGTTGAGCGGGCGGGCGGCGGAGCGCTCCTGCACGAGTTTGACCAGCAGCTTGTAAATGCGACGGTCGTCGAGCTGCTCGAGCGAGGTGCCAAAAGACTGCTCGGCGAGTTCCATGAGGTTAATTTGGGGCATGTTTTCTCCTGTGATGGGTTGTTTCATGTCTGCAATTCATAAGAAGCCCGCGCGAGGGGATTGGGGTGGCCTCGCGCGGGAAAAGCAAGCGCGTCCGCACGGTGGGGAGGGATCAGGCGCGGTAGCTCCTATTGAGGAAGCTCGATTTCGGCTTCCGACGGGATGCGGAAGTAGGTCTCGGTCCAGTCGGTGAGTTTGTGCTCGAGCTCGCGGGTGATGGCGCCGTCGAGCATGCGCCAGGTCCAGTTGCCGCCCAGTGTGGCAGGGGTGTTGATGCGCGCCTCGTTGCCCAAGTTGAGCAGGTCCTGCATGGTGTAGATGCACGTGTCGCTCACGCTGGCTGCGATGGTTCGGTTGAGTGCGTCGGTGATAGGCTCGCCGGCCTGCTGATGGGTGTACAGGGCTGCCTGCTCGCGCTGACGCGGGGTGGCCGTTCCCTCAAACCAGCCGCGCGCCGTCTCGTTGTCGTGGGTGCCCACGTAGGCGACGGTGTTGGCGATGTAGTTATGCGGCAGGTAGTACGAGTTGGTGCCCTCAAAGGCAAACTGCAGGATCTTCATGCCGGGGAAGCCCGAGTTGTCGCGCATGTCGATGACGCCGGGGGTGAGGAAGCCCAGGTCCTCGGCGATGATGGGCAGCGTGCCGAGCTTTTCCTCGAGCGTCTTGAAGAACTTGAGGCCGGGACCCTGCGTCCACGAACCGTAGGACGAATCGGGCGAGGAGAACGGCACCTCCCAATAGGCCTCGAAGCCGCGGAAGTGATCCAGGCGGATGACGTCGTACATGTCGAGGGCGGCGCGAATGCGGCCCTCCCACCAGGAGAAGCCGTCGGACTCCATGGCGTCCCAGTCGTAGATGGGGTTGCCCCAGTACTGGCCGGTGGCCGAGAACTGGTCGGGCGGCGTGCCGGCGACGCTCACGGGATTGCCGGCGGCGTCGATCTTAAAGAGCTCAGGCGTCGCCCACATCTCGACGGAGTCACGCGAGACGTAGATGGGCAGGTCGCCGATGATGAGAATGCCGCGCTCGTTGGCATAGGCCTTGAGGCGGCTCCACTGGCGATCGAAGAAGTACTGCGTCATCTGGTGGTAGAGCATACGCGCCGGATGGTTGGCGCAGACCTTGGCGGAAGCCTCGCCGCGGGTGCGGAGCTCCGCGGGCCACTCCCAAAACGCCTTGAGACCGCACTCCTCTTTGACGGTCATGAACTCACAGTAGGGGATGAGCCAGTCCTCGTTGGCCTGGATAAAGCCATCGAAATCGGCCGGCTTGTCGGCGGCAAAGCGCTCGGCGGCGCGGTCGAGAATCTGACGGCGGCCGCCAAAGATAGCACCGTAGTCGACATTGCTGGGGTCGGATCCCAGATACACGCCATCGATATCGCGCTGCTCCAGATACCCTGCTTCGATAAGCTCGGCAAAGTCGATAAAGTTGGGGTTGCCAGCGCGGGCCGAGAACGACTGATAGGGCGAGTCGCCATAGCTGGTCGTCGTAAGGGGCAGAATCTGCCAGTAATGTTGTTTGCACGAGGCGAGAAAATCGACGAAGTCGTAGGCATTCCAGCCAAAGCCGCCGATTCCGTATGGTCCGGGCAGAGATGAGACGGGCATGAGGACGCCGCTTGCACGCTCCATGAATGCGCTCACCAACCTTCTTGTTGTGGGGTCGGCCTGCCGATGGGTGTGCAGTCCGCCTCCGATGTTCTGATTCGATACGCCTATTGTAAAACATGTTGTTTAAACATGTACAGGCAAGATAAAAAAGTTGGTCGATTTTCGGCGAATGGTTACATGCCATGAAAAAAGCCCCGACCTCACAACGTGAGATCGGGGCAAGAGCGGTATGTAGGTTTTTGCTACTCGGCGTCGGCGAAGCCGTTGGGGTTGTGGCTCTGCCAGTTCCAGCTATCGCGGCACATGTCCGCGATGTCGTATTGGGCCTTCCAGCCCATCATGCGCTCGGCCTTGGAGGCATCGCACCAGTTGGCAGCGATGTCGCCGGCGCGGCGCTCGCGGATCACGTAGGGCAGCTCCTTGCCACAAGCCTTGGAGAAGGCGGCGACGACCTCGAGTACCGAGGTGCCGGTGCCGGTGCCCAAGTTAAAGATCTCGACGCCGGTCTTGCCGTTCATCCAGTTAAGGGCGGCAACGTGACCAGAGGCCAGATCGCACACGTGGATGTAGTCGCGCACGCCGGTGCCGTCGGGGGTGGGGTAGTCGTTACCAAAGACCTGAACGGCCTCGAGCTTGCCCACGGCGACCTGGGCGACATAGGGCACCAGGTTGTTGGGGATGCCCTTGGGGTCCTCGCCGATCAGGCCCGACGGATGAGCGCCGATGGGGTTGAAGTAACGGAGCAGCACGACGTCCCACTCGGGGTCGGCGGTGTGGACGTCCATAAGGATCTGCTCGATCATCCACTTGGTCCAACCATAGGGGTTGGTCGCGGGCTTCTTGGGGTCTTCCTCGGTGACGGGCGGGTTGTCCGGGTCGCCGTAGACGGTCGAGGAGCTCGAGAAGATGATGGACTTGCAGCCATGGTTGCGCATGACGTCGACGAGCACCAGGGTGTTCTCGATGTTGTTGTGGTAGTACTCGACGGGCTTGCTCACCGACTCGCCGACGGCCTTAAAGCCGGCGAAGTGGATGACGCGGTCGATCTGATGGGTATCGAAGATCTTGTTCATCGCATCGCGGTCGAGCACGTTGGCCTCGTAGAAGGTGAGGTTCTTGGCGGCCTCGTCGCCCACGATGGTCTTGACGCGGTCGACGGCGACGGCGCTGGAGTTGGAGAGATCATCGACGATGACGACCTGGTAGCCACCCTCGAGCAGCTGAACGACGGTGTGCGAGCCGATAAAGCCGGCGCCACCGGTAACGAGGACGCAGGTGTCTTTGGGGTCGAGTGCTTTGGACATGTAGTCTCCTATCGAATCAGGAACACTTCTTCAGGGGAGTATAGCGCAGGCAGGGACACCCAAATCGTGCGCTGTAGGAAAAGCAGAGGATTGTGCTAACGTACTCATAGAAGAGCTTGCGTACGCATAACCTGATCTTTGGCATTTGCTTACGAGCCGCTGACCTTGTAGTTTCCTGCCGTTCGTGGAAATCGTTGGGACGCGCCATATGTACGCTAATATGTATGAGTTGAGCGACATATAAATAAACATGTAACGGAGTACATATGTCACCAAACAGCGATTCCATCCTTTCCCAGGAGCTCTCGCGCCGCACTGCCCTCAAGGCTCTGTTCGGCGCCGCTTCTGCGGCGGTTCTTTTTGGCCTGCCCGCTCGCGCCCATGCGGCGGAGGCTTCCAAAGAAACCACCGATAAACTGAATGCCGCCCAGGCCCAACTCGACGAGGTTCAGGCCCAGCTCGACAGCATCGCAAATGAGTATGCGGCGCTGGCCAACAAGAATGCCCAGACCCTCAACGACATCGAGAATGTCCAGGGCAAGATTGACGACACGCAGGCCCAGATCGATGAAAAGAAGGCCGAGCTCAAGAAGAAGCGCAACGACCTTTCCGATCGCGTGGCCGCCAGCTACAAGTCCGGCGGCACGAACATCCTGTCGCTGCTGCTGGCCTCTGGCTCGTTTGAGGAACTCGTCGCCAACGCGCATTACGTTGAGAAGATCAACAAGAGCGACCGCGATGCCATCGAGGATATCCAGACGATTCAGGCTGAGCTCGACGCACAGAAGACCGAGCTCGAAGCACAAAAGGCCGACCTGGAAAAACTCAAGGACCAGCAGACGGCTCAGATGCAGGATATGCAGGCCAAGCAGCAAGAAGTCCAGACCGTGCTGAACGGTCTTTCCGACGACGTCAAGGAGCTCATGGCTCAGCGCGATTCCGAGATCCTCGCTGCCGCCCAGGCTGAGGAGGCTGCCAGGAAGGCCGCCGCTGCCGCTGCCGCCGCGAACAAGAACAATTCCTACTCGGGTGGTTCAAGCTCGGGTGGCGGATCGTATGCGCCCGGAACCCCGCAACAGAATGCCGGCTCGGGCAAACAGCAGGCCGTCGTCAACGCGTGCTACTCCACGCCTTCGCCGGGTCAGAACTGGTGCGCGGCGTGGGTTACCAATGTCTTCCGTAACGCCGGCGTGGGCTATTTTGGCGGCAACGCGTGTGACATGTTCAACGCCTGGTGCTATAGCTCCGATCGCTCGGCGCTGCAGGTGGGCATGATCGTGGCCGACTCATCGCATAGCGGTACCGGCATGCCGGGTCTGATCTATGGCCACGTGGGCATCTATGTTGGCGGCGGCATCGTTATGAGCAACGAGGGTGCCATTACGTCGAGGTCGCTTGACTCGTTCATTGGGTTCTACGGCACTGGCTCTGGCGTGCGCTGGGGCTGGCTTGGCGGTATTGCGCTGT
>CABQZS010000043.1 GCA_902468695.1 uncultured Collinsella sp. | reverse complement strand
TCGACGCACGAGGAGCTCGTCAACAAGTACGGCGAGGAGATCGTTGCCAACGAGGAAATCGTTATGCACGTCGCGACTGACGACAGCATGATGAAAAAGATCGGCACCCTGCCTTCCGGTGGCGAGTGCATCATCAACAAGATTGCCACCGATTGCGATCTGCTGCTTGCCGAGGGCTTTATTGAGCCGCACTTCTTTGCCGGTTTCTCTGGTAGCCGCAAGTCCGTCCTGCCTGGCATCGCCAGCTACAAGACCATCATGTACAACCACAACGGTCAGTTTGTGAACGATTCCCATTCGCGTGCCGGCAACCTGTGCCACAACCACGTGAGCGAGGACATGTTTGCCGCTGCCGAGATGGCTCACCTTGCCTTTGTGCTTAACGTGGTGCTCAACGGTAAGCACGAGGTCATTGGCTCCTTTGCCGGCGATATCCACAAAGCGCACGAGGCTGGCTGCGAGTTTGTGAAGAGCCTTGCAGGCGTTGAGCCCGTCGAGTGCGAGATTGCCATCACCACCAACGGCGGCTACCCGCTCGACCAGAACATCTACCAGGCCGTGAAGGGCATGTGCTCTGCCGAGGCTACGCTTCCCGAGGGCGGTGTAATTATCGACGTCGCCGGCTGTGCCGACGGTCACGGTGGCGAGGGCTTCTATCACAACATCGCCGACAATGATCCGGCAGAGTTTGAGCGCGCCTGCATCGACCGTCCCAAGGACGAGACCCTGCCCGACCAGTGGACGAGCCAGATCTTTGCCCGCATTCTGGCGCATCACCCTGTGATCATGGTCACCGACCTGTGCGATCACCAGATGATCAAGGATATGCACATGACGCCGGTCAACACCCTCGATGAGGCGCTCAAGCTCGCCTTTGAGATGAAGGGTGCCGATGCCAAGGTGGCCGTCATTCCCGATGGCCTGGGCGTTGTTGTCGCGCAGCACTAGTGCGCGGCCTAAACGAATCGTTTATAACCGACAAGAAAGATAAGGTTTTATGCTTACCAAACTCCTCTGCGAATTCGGCGCAACGGCCCTCATGATCATCTTTGGCGTGGGCGTGCACTGCGATACGGTGCTCAAGGGCACCAAGTATCAGGGCTCCGGCCACATGTTTGCCATCACCACCTGGTCTTTTGGCATCTCGGTCTGCCTGTTTGTCTTTGGCGGCGCCGTGTGCATGAACCC
>CABQZS010000042.1 GCA_902468695.1 uncultured Collinsella sp. | reverse complement strand
GCAACGGTTGCGCCGGCGATGCCCAGAGCGGCGACCGTCATCACGGCGGAGTCACCCGTGCTGGCAAGCTCCGTGCCGCCGGACTTCTTGCCGTTCTCGCCCTTACCCTTGGACTTGTTCGTCGTCACCGTGGTCGTCGTCGAAGTCGAACTGCCCGCAGGGACCCCGGCGCCACCAGAGCCATCCGTACCGCCACCCTGCTCGCCGCCGTCAGGCGTCGGCTCAGGCTCCGGCTTCAGACCGGGATCGGGCGTCGGCTCAGGCGCCGGCTCATCGGTCACCGTAATCGTAATGTTCAGACGCTCGGAATACTCGCTGTACGACATGCCAGGGCGCTGTGCCGCAATGCGCACATACATGTTGCTATCGAGCGCAATAGGCTCGGTGTACTTTACGCGGCCTTCGTCACGGCAGGGGCAGGTGTCGTTGGTGGTGTACCAAATCGTCGTGCCATCCTCGGCAGAAAGCTCCAGCTTCGTGCCCTTGGGCACCGTAATGTAGTTCTCCTTGGGCGACCATGCACCAAACGTCGTCGCACCAATCGTCGCCACCGGTCGCGCCGGTCGCACTGCCTCGGCAGACACGCGAACGTCGACCTGCTTGGACAGCGCCGTGCCGTCCACCGCCGCCGTCAACGTCGTCAAACCGGGCAGAGCACCATGCAGCACAAACGTCGCCGCGCCGTCCTCGCCCGTCACGGCCTGGTTGGCATCGACAGAGCAGATAGCCGAGGACTCCAGCCCAACACTAACCTTGGCGCCCGCAAACGGCTTGCCCGCCTTATCGGTCACGTGCGCCACCAGCTCAAAGTCACTGCCCTCAAGCATGGTCACGGCCTGCTCCACGTTGAGCTTGAGTTTGTCGGCACGAACGCCCACGACAAGCTCGCCGCTTGCCCAGCGCGCCATGGCCGTGCCGGCGTAGTTGCGAGCACCGTCGAGCTCAAACGACACCGTCGAGCCCACCTCACACGCATCGGCATAGCGAATACGCAGCACGCGCGACAGCGGCTTGCCATTGGGATCGTCCTGCTTATCGAGCCACTTATACGTCACGTCGCCCAAGCCCTGCGCGCACAATGCGACCAGGGTATCGTCGCTCGCATCCATATACTGCGTAAACTCAACCTCGACGCAATCGGTATAGGCATGGACCGAAGCTACCTCGGGCGCCGCCTTCGACACCAAGCCAATATTCACCCCAGTCTGAATCGGCGGCACGCGCAGCCAAGCCGAACGCGCCTCCTCAAACCCGTCCTTGGTCACGCGCACCTGATACCAGCCGGTCGGCGTATTCCAGTTGTATGCACCGTCCGCACCCGTTGCAAGCGGATTGTCCTGCTCATACTCCTCGGCATCCCAACGCACGGCATTGGTACCGGCCGCATCGTCGGCGCTCCACAGCTCAACCGTCGCGCCTTCAACCGTATTGGACAGCAGGCCCTCGTACACCACGCCCGCAGGGTCGGGTGCAGCCTTGGCAGCCACATTGCGATAACGCGCCTCGAAGATCGACTGCATCTTCTCGTCCGAGATCAAGCCGTCCTTGTTGGCCTTGTAGACCTCGGCATCGGTCAGCTCGCCCCAGTTGACCGTAATGCGATTCTGGCACGCGCGCTCCACCTGCTCGCAGGCAACATCGTAGGCGCATTCGGCATTGGTCAGCTTAATCGCGCGCTCCGAACCTACGCTGGTCGAAGCCGCGTCATAGGCAGCGCCCACCACGGTGCCCGCCGAACCGGCCGTCAGCACGCCGGCGATTGTCATAATGGAGCCCACCGCCACATCGGTGCTGTCGTGGCAGAGCTGGCGATACAGCAGATCCTCAAACGCACGCGCCTTCTCCATGGCGTCACGCAGCGCGTAAATGCACTTCCAGTCGTCCTCGGTCTTCTCGGGCTTGGCAAGCAAGCGCGTATGCTGAAGCTCATAGCCCTCGCGCTCGCCCTTCACCTTCTGCATACGGACGTTCACGTTCTCCCAGTTCTTGCTGGCATCGTTCACGCCGTAAATGCCGGTAAAGATGCCGATGCCCTGGGTCGCCGCGGGAAACGCCTGGCCGGCCGCCTTCCACGCATCGGTCTTAAAGACCTGTCCGAACATCTCGCACTCGATCTTATAGCTCTTGAGCGAACGGATCGTGCGGATGAGCTTCATATGTGCGCTCACGTCGCCGTTGCGCTTCCAGGCCATGAGCCATCCGCGCACCTTGGAGTTGTTGAGGCTATGGACCACATTCCAGTTGTCGTACAGGTCGTCCAGAATGTCGCACTGCATGGCGATCGAGTTAAACAGAAGCGCCTGGTTCTTGTTGTTATTGGAGTTCTCGATAAATTCCGACTCGATATAGGCCGTCTGCTCGCCATCGGGCGCGGCGACCTTAAAGCCCTTGACGGTATCGTCGTCAGCCGCCTTGTAGCTCAGCGAGCTGCCGAGCGCCTGGCCCAAATCGTTAAACCCGCTCGTCGACTGGCCGTTGTACTCGCTGGCCTTAATGCCCGCACACTTGTTGAGCGCCGCAGCGGTTGCGTCATTCCAGCTTCCGTATTGGTTGAGCTGGCCGATACCCATCGACTGGCCCACCAGATCCTCGGCCTGCTGGGCAATAAACTCCGCTCGCGATGCATGGTCGACGAGCTCCTTGATGGCGGCCGCATCCGCAGCGTTCGCGCCCTGGGCCGCCGCGAGTTCCTGATACCAATCCTCGCTGGTGCCGTAAGCATCCTCAAAGATCATCTTGTCTACATTGACGCCGTAGCTGTCGCCCTGCTGGGTCAGCAGCGCCGCCGACCCGCCGACCGCGGCCTTGAGCTCAGCCGCAAACTGCGTGGCCTCGTCGTTGCCAGCACCATCGCCCTCGCCGTCGCTGGCGGCAGGGGTGCGACGAGCCTTACGGGCAGCTCTACCTTGGGCTTCGTCCTCTTTACCGTTCTCGTCCTCCTCGGCAAACGCATCGGCGACCATCTGGTCAATCGCGTCGTTAAAGGCCTCGTCGACATCATTAAACGAGTTATCCATCATATACTCGTGCCACTGCTGCACGGCATTCGAGAACTCCTGCTGGCGCTCCTCGGCCGCGGCGGAATGCTTTTTGGCCGAAGCTTTGGCGTCAAAACTCAGCATGGTCATAAGCTGGGCATTGGAGATGCGGTAGGTCTGCGGCATAAAGATTTGCTCAAAGTTGCCGCAGTTCACATAGGTCGAGTCATTCGCCTTGTTAAACTCATCGAGCAGCTTAAGGTAGCCCTCGTCCACATACTCCGCGACATAGCGTACACGGGTGCCCTCGCGCGACTTTTGAGTCAGAGGAATCGTCACCGTCTTGCCATCCACGCAGTCCACGTACAGGTCGAGCGTGTCGGCGGCCTCTTCGTTTCCCACCTCGAGCGTGATGTCAAAGGTCCAGTAGGCGTTCTTCTTTTGTGGCAGATGATGGAAGGTCCACAGGCTCTTGCCGGTGTCCTTGCCGTCCTTGACCAGGTTTTGCGTACCGCCACGATACGTCACATCAAAGTTCCAGACCGAAGCACTCGGGACATAGCGCACATAATTGCGAGCCGTTACCTCGGCAGCAGCGGCGGCAACATCGGTCGAGCCCACACGCGCTTCGAGCGTCACACGCTCGGCGGCAAGCGTATCCTGCGGCAGGTCGTATTCAATCTTGGCACGGCCGAGTTTATTGGTCTTGCCGGTGTACTTTGCAGCCGACGAGCCCGTCCCCACGGTGAGCTGCACGCTCTTGCCCGGTGCCGCATAAACGTAGGCCACATTGCCCAGTAGGCTGTGAACGTCGGTGCTGTCGACCTCGATGCGCGATCCGCTAACCTCGAGTGTGGTGCTTCCCAGCGGCAATGTCACCTCGCCCAGCGTAATAAGCGGCGAGACGGCATAGATGCCCGCGGCCTTGGGCTTAAAGCGCACAAACACATCGGCGCCCATGCCCTTCTTCATATTGAGAACGAGGTTGTCGCCCTCCCAAGTTGTGTTAGCCCACATGGCATCGGAGCTGGCGCCGGCTTCGCGAGCGCCTGCGGACACATCTTCGACGGCATCCTTGGCCAGCGGAATCTCAATCTTGGCAGCCTGGCTGTCCTTGAGCTCATAGTGAATGCGCAGCTCGGTCTCCACGCCGGTAACTGCGGGCGACTCGGCAATAACCGAGCCCGCCGTCAGCCCGCGCTCGGCACGATAGGTCTCCACGTCAAACGTCGGCACGTCGAGCGTCACATCGAGCTGCCTGCCGTCCTCGATCTTCACCTGTTTTTGCGCGATATGCTTACCCACGGTCAGTCCCAGGCGGCTAAACGTGGAATAGCTCGTCGCTTGGATTTCGTAGCTCGTCTTGTTAAAGGCGACGATAGTGTACGAACCGGCCTTAAGGCGCGGCGTCTCGGCCTTCATGATAGGCGTGGTGCCATCGTCTTCGTAACCCATCAGATAGGTGACACCGTCGGCAACTAGCTTGCCGTCGGACGTACGGAACACCAGCACGCGGTTGGCTCCCTGGTAGTCGCCCTTGGTCGTGACCGTCGCCGTGCCCCAAGGCTTCAAGTCGATATCGACCTTGCCGGCCGAAGGCTTCACCGTCGCCGTCGCCCCACCCAGCTTGAGGCTGTCTTTGGGCACGAGCGTTATCTCCAGATCCTGGTCCGCGTCGGCAATGGCCTGCGACACCACGAGCGCCGTACCCTGGATACGGTAGTCGTTTTCCTTGTCGCCCTTGGCAGGTTTGAGCGTCTTGCCGCCGCTCTTCACCGTCAGATCGATGTTATCGAGCCTATCGAGCTCAATACGTTCGGTCCTATCCTGGCCTGCGACCGGTTCGAGATAGGCCACATTGAGTTCAATCGCGCGCGAAGTCGGAATCTTGGTAAAGTCCTCCGCCTTAATCTCTCCGATATTCCATGTGCCCGTCATCTGGTCGCCCGGGCGCGCCAGCACCATGTCATAGTAACCACTGAGCGAAATGCGCAGGGTGGCTGCTGTCTTGGAGAGAGCGTCCGCTGTAAAGCTGCCGTCATCGCCAACCGCCAGCGGCGTGGACTGCCCCGCCTGCACGAGTGTAGCCGTCGCGCTCTGGGGAAGTTTGCCCGTCACCTGGGCCGCCTCGCCCATCCACTCAAACGTGTAGGCAGGCTTCGAGGAATCGACGGAGTCCTTGCGATCGGCCACGGCATCGGCAAGCTTTTTGACCATCGAGGGGTTGCCAGCCGAATCGGTCGCATAGGCATAGATGGTCTGGCCTTCACTAAAGGGAAGGCTCTGTTAGACCAGGATTGACATACATGTGTCCCCACGGTGCCATATCGTTGACCCCGTAGACCGCGATGATGGGGGCAGCAT
>CABQZS010000041.1 GCA_902468695.1 uncultured Collinsella sp. | reverse complement strand
GTGGACACGCTCATCTGCGGCGGTATCGGCGGTGGCGCCATCAACGCGCTTGCCCAAGCCGGCATCACGGTATACGCAGGTGCCCAGGGCAGCTGCGACGCTTGCGTCGAGGCCCTTATCGCCGGCACGCTCGCACAGAACGGCGAGGCCACGTGCGGCTGCCACGGCCATGACCACGAACATGACGAGTCCTGCAGCTGCCACGGCCATCACGAGCATGAGGGTCACGAGGGCTGCGGCTGCCACTAACGGCACGGCACCGCGAGCTCGGGGCACGACGCTAAACGCAGCCCAACAATCAAAGCCAACAACAAAGGCCACCCGGTAGCTTCCGAGTGGCCTTTGCCATTTCAAGCTGGAATTACAGCTCTATTTCTTATTGCGCATCTGCGCTTCCATCTGGCGCAGCAGCTCCATATCGGACTTGGGACCGCCCGTACCCAGGCCGCCCATGCCGCCCAGACCCATGGCGTCCAGGCCAGGGATATTGGGCATGCGCATCCTCTTGCCCTTCTTACCCTTTTTGCCCTTCTTGCCGCCGGCCTGTGCCTGATTGGCCATCGTGCGCATGCGGCCCATCATCTTATTCATCTCGCCCCACTGCTTCATAAGGCTATTGACCTCGGTGGGGGTTACGCCGGCGCCCTTGGCGATACGCGCGCGACGCTGGCCGTTGATGATGGAGGGACGCAGGCGCTCCTCCTTGGTCATCGACATGATGATGGCCTCGTTCTTGTCGAAGATGCCCTCGTCCAGGTTGCCGCCCATCTGGTTGAGCGCGCGCTGGCCACCGGGGAGCATGCCCAGGATACCCTTCATGCCGCCCATCTTCTTGACGGCCTTCATCTGGTCGAGCATATCGTTCATGGTAAAGCCCTCGCGCAGCATGCGCTCGGCAGCCTCGAGCTGCTCGGCATCGGCTGCCTCCTGAGCCTTCTCGATGATGCCGACGACGTCGCCCATGCCCAAGATTCGCTTGGCCATGCGATCGGGATAGAACGGCTCCAGCGAATCAGGCTTCTCGCCCATGCTCACGAACTTGATGGGCTTGCCGGTCACCTGACGCACCGAAAGTGCGCCACCGCCACGGGCATCGCCGTCGAGCTTGGAGATAATCACGCCATCAAAGTCGGTGCGATCGGCGAAGGTCGAGACGACGTTGACGATATCCTGGCCGGTCATGGCATCGACGACCATCAGCACCTGATCGGGCTTGACGGCCTTCTTGATGTCGACGGCCTCCTGCATCATCTGCTCGTCGATCTGCAGGCGACCGGCTGTATCGACAATGACCACGTCGCGCAGGTGGTCGACGGCCTCCTGGATGGCACCCTTGGCGATATCGACCGGGTGCGCGCCGTCACCGCGGAAGACCGGCACGCCGATCTCGCCACCGAGCGTGGCCAGCTGGTCGGCAGCGGCGGGACGATAGACGTCGCACGCGGCGAGCAGCGGCGAGCGGCCCTGTTTCTTGAGCAGGTAGGCCAGCTTTACGGCCGCCGTGGTCTTACCGGAGCCCTGCAGGCCCACGAGCATGATGACATTGGGAATGCGATTGCTAAAGACGAGCTTGCTCTCGGTTGAGCCAAGCATCTCGGTGAGCTCGTCGAGCACGATCTTGACGACGTTTTGCGCCGGCGACAGCGACTCCATGACCTCGGCGGTCATGCAGCGCTCCTTGGTCTTGGCGACGAACTCCTTGACGACCTTAAAGTTAACGTCGGCCTCGAGCAGCGCCATGCGAATATCGCGCATGGCCGAAGTAATATCGGCCTCGGTCAGCTTGCCCTTGCCGCGCAGGCGGTCAAATGTGTCGTTGAGGCGATCGCTCAGGGAATCAAACACTAGTCACTCCTTAATTGGACTCGCCCACCAGGGCGCGGCAGAAATCTTTGGCATTGAACTCCTGCAGGTCATCGACCTGCTCGCCCACGCCCACGCGCAGGATCGGGAGCTTGAGTTTCTCGGCCACGGCCATGGCGATACCGCCCTTAGCCGTGCCGTCGAGCTTAGTCATGATAATACCGTCCAGGCCCAGTGCCTCGTTAAACTCGAGCGCCTGGTTCAGACCGTTCTGGCCGGTGGCGGCATCGATCACGAGCACGACTGAGACGGGCATGGGGCCGGCGGCCATATTGGCGGCGCGCTTACGCGTCACGTTAACCACCTTGGCAAGCTCGCGCATGAGCTCGGAGCTCGTGTGCAGACGACCGGCAGTGTCGATAAGCACCAGGTCGCTGCCGCGCTTGTCGGCCTCGTCGAGCACGTCGTAGCAAACACTTGCCGGGTCGGAGCCGCGGTCGCGCTTGATGACGGGGACGCCAGCGCGCTGGCCCCACACATCGAGCTGTTCGATGGCGGCGGCGCGGAACGTATCGGCAGAGCCGATCACGACGTTCTTGCCGCGGGCGGCCATGGCGCTCGCGATCTTACCGACCGTCGTGGTCTTGCCGGCACCGTTAATGCCCACAAACAGCACACAGCTCGGCGTATCGGAGAACGGATCGCGCTCGATGGGCACAAAGTGCTGCTCAAGCTGCTCGGCCAGGGCGCGACGGAGTTGCGGAGCGGTCTTGAGGTTCTTCTTGGCCGCGGCATCGCGCAGGTCATCGGAGACCTGAATGGCGACCTCGGCACCCATGTCACCCATGACGAGGGTGTCCTCAAGGTCCTCCCAAAAGTCCTCGTCGACCTCGCCGCCAAAGTAGAAGACCTCGTTGAGGGCCTCGCGGCTGCGCTCAAGTCCGCGCGAGAGAGCATCGAAGAATCCCATTATGCATTCACAACCTTTCCGGTTTCGCGATCGAGTTTTTGCGAGACGACGCGACTGACGCCGTCGGCTTGCATCGAGACGCCATACAGGACGTCAGCGTCCTCCATAGTACGGCGCTGATGCGAGATAACCAAGAGCTGCGTATCGAAACGCAACACATCGAGCGCGCCGATGAGCTTGGACAGGTTGGCGTCATCGAGCGCCGCCTCGACCTCGTCCAGCACATAGAACGGCACCGTGCGCGTGCGATAAACGGCAAAGAGCAGGGCGAGCGCCGTCAGACTCTTCTCGCCGCCCGACATGAGCATCATCTTGGTGATGCGCTTGCCGCGCGGCTGCGCCACGACCTCGATACCCGTTTCGGCAGGATGCTCGGGATCGGTCATCTCCAGATGAGCCTGGCCGCCCGGGAAGAGCATAGCGAAGATCTCGCGGAAGTTTGCGTCGACCTTCTCAAAGGTCACCAGGAAGGCCTTCCGCATCTTACGGTCGATGGCCACGGTAATCTTGGTGAGCGCCTTGCGCGCGCTCTCCAGATCGGCCAGCTGCTCCTCGATGTAGTCGGCGCGGCGCTTGAGCTGCTCGTACTCCTCCATGGCAACTTGGTTAACGGGACCAAGGTTATTGATCTGGCGCACAAGTTGGTTGAGTTCGCGCTCGGCGGCGTCGCGGTCGGTAGGCGCCGGAAGCATGAGCGCTTCCTCGAGCACAGTCGTGCCATCGGCGGTAATGGCCTTGATGGCAGCCTCGACCTGCACCTCGAGCTTGCCACGCGCGACCTTGAACTCGTTTTGCGTGGCGGAGGCGGTATCGACTCGCTCCTTAGCGCGGGCAACCTCTGCCTTGGCATCCTCGATGGTCTTCTTGAGCGAAGCGGAGTCCGCCTCCTCCAGAGAGGCCTGGTCACGCAGGCGCGCTGCCCAATCCGACGCGCGTTCCAACAGGGCAGAATAGCGTTCGTGCATGGGATCGACGCGCAGGCGCAGCAGCTCGAGCGAACGCGAAGCCTGGCGTGTTCCGCGGATACGACGGTCGATGCCCTCAAGACGATGCTCCAGGCCGGGCACGCGGCCCTTCAGCGAACGCAGGCGTTCACTCGTCTGGGCTAGGCGAACCTTGGCGTCGGCGAGTTTGCCGGCAGCCTCGGAATCGTCACGGCGAACGCGGTCGAGTTCGTCGTTGGCCTCGGCAATCTGCAAGCCCAGATCGCTTGCCTGCGCGCGGGCCTCGTCACGCGAACGGGTGAGCTCATCAACCCGCGGGCGCGCAGCGCGAACGGCTTCGGAGGCCTGCTC
>CABQZS010000040.1 GCA_902468695.1 uncultured Collinsella sp. | reverse complement strand
TTGGAGTTGTTGTTGGTCTGCACCACGGGGTAGTTGATGTTGGTGCCGGGCGCGTAAATCCAACCCACAACCTCGGGATTTGTCTGGGCAAGCGCATTAAAGTCGATAATTGGCACGCCACTGGCGTCCTTGTCGCTCACATATTGCTTCTCGATTTTCTGGTACGAATCGCTCGCCTGCTTATAGCCAATCTGAGCATTGATAAAGATGGCAGCGGCGGCAACAATCAGACCGATGCCCACGATGATGAGCAGAATAGGAATGATGGAGCGGCGCTTTTTACGCGGCGGCTCGGTGTAATCCGACGGCGTGGCATGCGATGAAGACCGGGGCGGCTTCTTAGCGGTGCTATAAGATGAAGGTCGATATGCGGCCGGCGCGTCCTGTCGACGATGCGTCGCCGGTGTCACGGGGCGCGGCGCGCGCGGCTGCTGAGGAGAGGATGCCCGACCCCGCTGTGCCGCATGGGCAGCACCCGGCTTCGACGGATCGGGAATCTGAGAAGCCTTGAATCGTTTTCCCTGATAGTCGGACATGGCTCTCCTTATACTGCGGTGAAACGGCGGAACGCCTAGGCGTCGGCCATCTCCTGCTTCATCTTCTCGATAACCTTGCGGTACTCGGGGTCGCAAGCGCCTAGAATCTGCGTGGCGTAGATGGCGGCGTTCTTGGCGCCGTTGATGGCAACGCAGGCCACGGGCACGCCCGAAGGCATCTGCACCATCGACAGCAGCGAATCCATGCCGCCCAGGTCACTCGTCTTCATAGGCACGCCGATGACCGGCAGCGGCGTAAACGCAGCCACGACACCGCCCAGGTGAGCAGCCTTGCCGGCGGCGGCGATAATCACCTTGATGCCGCGATCGGCAGCAGTCGAGGCCCACTCATGGACCTTCGCCGGCGTGCGGTGCGCGCTTGCAATCACGAGCTCATAGGGCACGCCCAGTGCCTCGAGCTCGGCGGTGCAGCCTTCCATAACGCCCAGATCGGACTTGGAGCCCATGATGATCCCGACAACCGGCTTCTGATCTGCCATAAACAAAGACCTCCTGTTGAGAGCGGTGACGCGGCCAATCCGCGACCCTTAACTACTGAGAGTAGTATAGCTGCTCCCGTCCCTGCGGTCTGCGGGTGCCCCGCGGCGGTCTGGTGTTTTCATCTTCACTCCGGTTGCTTCGCAAAGTCGTTCAGATGAAAACACC
>CABQZS010000039.1 GCA_902468695.1 uncultured Collinsella sp. | reverse complement strand
TTGGCACGCTTTCCGTGTTGGCCGGACTCGGCCTCACCGGCTGCGGCGGTTCGGGCGCCGAGAGCGGTAGCGCCGCTGCCTCCAGCCGGGATGTGGAGTATCGCGACGAGCTACAGATCGCGCTCCCGGCGAGCCCGGACGGCCTCGATCCGCACACCACGTCGTCGCTTGTGACCATGGACATCATCTGCAACGTCGTCGAGCCGCTCTTTGGCCTCGATAGCGACTACGAACCCCAGCCCGTGCTGGCCAAGGGCTATGAGGTTTCCGACGATGGCCTGACCTACACCATCAAGCTGCGCGAGGGCGTCACCTTCCACAACGGCAAGGAGTTTGGCTCCGAGGACGTCGTGGCCTCGATGAACCGCTGGCTCACCGTCAACGACCGCGCCGCGAGCCTGCTGCCCGGCGCCACCTTCGCCGCCTCGGGCGACCACGAGGTCACCTGCACGCTGACCGAGCCCGCCATCGACTTTCTGATCATCCTGGGCAACCACTCCCAGTATCCGGGTATTTTCCCCTCCGAGGTCATCGAGGCCGCGGGCGATACCGGCGTGACCGACTACGTGGGTACCGGTGCCTACAAGCTTGTGGAGTGGAAGCAGGACCAGTACGTCCATCTCACCCGCTACGAGGACTATGTCGCCGCCCACGGCAAGGCTTCGGGCTACACCGGCAAGGTCTCCGCGCCCACCAAGGACATCTACTATCAGTTCGTGACCGAGGCCTCCACGCGCGTGAGCGGGTTTGAGACCGGCGAGTACGATGTCGCTGGCGAGATCCCCACCGAGAACTACCACGACTTCGACGGCAACGACGACGTCAAGCTCTACACCCATAACGCCGGCGTTCTGACCGCCTTCCTCAACATGAACGAGGGCGTCTTCGCCGACGAGGAGATCCGCAAGTGCGCCCTCATGGCTATCGACTGCGAGGCGGCCGCTCTTGCCGCCTATGGCGAGAAGGAGCTCTTCAACATCGATCCCAACCTTGGCAACCCCGAGAACGCTCAGTGGGCGACCGACGCGGGTAAGAAGTACTTCAACCAGGCCGACGCCAAGGCCGCCAAGAAGGCTCTGGCCAAGACCTCCTATGCCGGTGAGACGGTCAAGCTGCTGACCACCCCCGACTACAAGGATATGTACAACGCCACCGTCGCGCTGCAGGAGCAGCTCGAGAAGGCCGGCTTCACCGCCGAGGTCGACAGCTACGAGTTCGCGACCTTTATGGACATCCGCTCCAGCAAGCCCGAGCAGTGGGACCTCTTTGTGGCCTCCACCAACTACAAGCCCATCCCGGCCCAGTCCCTCTCGGTCTCCAAGGCCTTCTATGGCCTGTCCGACGAGAAGGCGCTCAAGCTCGTGGCCGAGACCCGCACCGCCAAGGACACCGACGCCGCGGCCAAGAAGTGGGCCGAGGCTCAGGAGCGCCTCTATGAGATCGCCGTCATCGAGCCGCTTTGCCACTACGCTTCCATCACGGGCACCCAGGCAGACGTCGAGGACGTCGAGGTGCTCGACGGCGCCATCATCTGGAACGCCAAGCGTCCGGAGTAATGCAATAGATGGCGTGGCGGCTTGAGGGGTCTGGTCCCCTGTGGCCGCCATGCCCTGTCCACGTTCAGAGGGGAAATAGACGCCTCGCATGTTGAAGTACACGCTCAAACGTATAGGCGCGATGGTTCCGGTGATGCTCATCATCTCGGTCGTCGTGTTTTTGATTATCTATCTCACACCGGGTGACCCGGCCTCTTCGATGCTCGGCATGGAAGCTTCGGCCGACCAGATCGAGCGCGTCAACGATAGCCTGGGACTCAACGAGCCGCTGCCGCAGCGCTACGTTGAGTGGATGGACGGCGTGCTTACCGGCGACCTGGGCGATTCGTATTTTATGCGCCAGCCCGTCACGCAGGCGATCGCCGAGCACTTTGGCCCCACGCTATCGCTCGCGCTTCTGGCACAGCTCATCGCGCTGCTGATTGCACTGCCCTGCGGCGTCGTCGCTGCCCTCAAACATGGGTCGCGCACCGACGCGGTCTTGCGTGTCGTTGCTCTTTTGGGCGTGGCGATACCCGGCTTTTTGATGGCGCTCATGCTTATGTGGCTGTTTGCCGTCACGTTGCGTGTGTTTCCGGTGGCCGGCTATGCGCCGCTATCGAAGGGCTGGTTCAGCCATTTACGCTATCTTGCGTTGCCGGCCATATCGCTTGGATGCGTGCAGGCGGCCCTGCTCATGCGCATGACCCGTTCGAGCGTTATCGAGGCCATGCAGCTTGACTGCGTCAAGACGGCGCGTGCCAAGGGCGTCTCCGAGTTTCGCGTGGTGCTGGCCCATGCCCTGCGCAACGCAGCGCTGCCGATTCTCACCTCGGTCGGCTATTCTTTTGGCGCCCTGATTACGGGCGCCGTGGTGACTGAGGCCATTTTTAACATCCCCGGTTTGGGCCAGCTGGTCACGAGCTCTATCGAGCGTCGCGACTATCCGGTGATTCAGGGCGTGCTGCTGGTCATCGCCTTGTTGAATTCGGTGATCAATCTGGTCGTCGACCTTGCCTACGGCGCTTTTGACCCGCGCGCTCGCAAATGGGGCGATGCATGATGGCAAACTTTAAGAAGGCTCTTGCCAACAAGGGGTTTGTGGTCGGTGGCTGCATTTTCCTGGCGATTGCGCTGATCGCGCTCGTCGGTCCGCTGGTGTGGACGGTTGATCCCAATGCGCAGGAAATGGCGTTGCGACTTTCGGCGCCTTCGCCCGCGCATCCCTTTGGCTGCGATGACTTTGGCCGCGACCTGCTTGCCCGCGTCATCGCGGGCGCGCGCGTGTCGCTTGGCGTTGGCATTGCCGTCACGCTTGCGACGAGTGCGCTCGGCTTGGTGATTGGCGCCTATGCGTGCTACAACGAGAGACTCGATCATATTCTCATGCGCATCTGCGACGGCCTTATGTCCATTCCGGGCGTGCTTTTGGCTATCGCACTCATGGCCATGATGGGCGCCTCGGTCTGGAACGTCATCATCGCGCTCTCCATCGTCTATACGCCCAGCATGGCGCGCATCGTGCGCTCGCGTGCGATGGTGGTCAAGGAGGAGCCCTTTGTGGAGGCCCTGCGCGTGCAGGGCGCCTCGACCGCGCGCATCGTGTGGCTGCATATCGTGCCCAACGTTATGGCGCCCTTCCTGGTGCAGGCGACCTTCGTCTTTGCCGAGGCCGTGCTCTCGGAGGCCGCCCTCTCGTTTCTGGGCCTGGGTATCAAGGCGCCCGACGCCAGCTGGGGAAACATCCTGCAGGCGGGTAAGAACGTGATGCGCAAAGCCTGGTGGATGATCTTCTTCCCGGCTATCGCCATCATCGCGAGCGTGCTTTCGCTGAACCTCGCCGGCGACGGCCTGCGCGACGCCCTCGACCCCAAGACTAAGGAGGACTAGCCCATGGCTCAGCATCTTTTGGACGTGCGCGACCTCTGCATCTCGTTTGTGGGCCGCGATGGCAACGCGCTGGAAGCCGTCAACAAACTCAACCTACATATCGATGCCGGCGAGATCGTTGGTGTTGTCGGCGAGTCCGGCTGCGGTAAGTCGGTGTTTGCCCAGAGTGTCATGCGCCTATTGGAGCATGAACAGAAGATGGCCTATACCGGTCAGATTCTCTTTGACGGGGAGGACCTGCTCGCGCGCCCGCTCAAGCGCATGCGCGAGGTGCGCGGCTGCGATATCGCCATGATTTTCCAGGACCCTTTGAGCTCGCTTAACCCCGTCATGACGGTCGGGGCCCAGGTTGTCGAGGCCGTGCGGGCCCACCGTAAGGTGAGCCGACGCGAAGCCCGCAACGAGGCTCTATCGCTGTTGGAGCGTGTGGGAATTCGAGATGCCGCGGCTCGCTTCGACATGTATCCGGGCGATTTTAGCGGCGGCATGCGCCAGCGCGTGATGATCGCCATGGCGCTCGCCGGGCACCCGCGCCTTTTGATCGCCGACGAGCCTACCACGGCACTCGACACTACCACCCAAAAGCAGATCCTCGACCTACTGCGCGACCTCAACCGCACCGAGAACATGGCGGTGCTTTTTATCAGCCATGATTTGGGTGTCGTCACGAGCATCTGCTCGCGCGTGCACGTCATGTATCTGGGCCAAATCGTAGAAGAGATCGACGCCTGCGGCCTTATGGAGCGCCCGAGCCACCCGTATGCCCAGGGGCTCATTGCGAGCATTCCGCCGCTCGAAGGCGAGCGCGTTGACACGCTGGCGGATATTCCGGGCACAGTGCCGCCGCTTACGGCAATACCCTGTGGATGCCGCTTTGCGCCTCGTTGCGCCCGGGCGGACGAGCGTTGCCGTGCGCAGGAGCCTCCGCTGGTTGCCGTGAATGCGTGCGACCGGTCTAAATGCTGGCTTGTCGAGAAAGGGGAGTGCCATGGCTGTTGATAGCGAAGCCCTGCTTAGGGTCTCACATCTGACTAAAACGTATCCCATGCCTGGCTCAGGTTTTAAGCGTCAGGCTTTTACCGCCGTGGACGATCTGTCGTTTGAGATCGCGCCGGGCGAGGTCTATGGCCTGGTTGGCGAATCCGGATCGGGCAAGTCGACGACTGGACGCCTGATCTGTGGTCTCGAGCGTGCGGATTCCGGCTCGATTGTCTATCGCGGGCACGACCTCGCCACGATGTCGGAGCGCGAACGCAAGCCGTTTCGCCGCGAAATCCAGCTGGTATTCCAGGATAGCTCTACGGCTTTTGACCCACGTAACCGTGTCGGCCGCATTTTGGAGGAGCCGCTGATTATCGCCGGCGTGCGCGATGCGGATGAGCGCCATGGGCGCGCGCTCTCGGCCCTGGCCTCGGTCGGACTTTTGGCAGAGCATTATGACCGCTATCCGCACGACCTTTCGGGGGGACAGCGCCAGCGACTCAATCTGGCACGGGCGCTTATTTGCGAGCCGCGCCTTGTGGTATGCGACGAGCCGGTCTCGGCGCTTGACGTGTCCGTTCAGGCCCAAGTGCTCAACTTACTTCGCGACCTGCAGCGCACGACGGGCGTGGCGCTGCTGTTTATCACGCATGATATGCGTGTGGTTCGGCATATGTCCGACCGGATTGGCGTGCTCTACCACGGTCGTCTTGTCGAGGAAGGCGCGGCCGAGGACGTGATCGCGCACCCGAGCGATCCGTATACGCAGGAGCTTATCGACGCCATTCCCTAGAGGATGCTTCCTTTTGGGTATGGCGTGGGTTCGTTGTTTAATTGTCGGTATTTCGGTGCAAGAGAGGGGAACTACTATGGCCGATATCGAGGAACAGCCGTTGCCGCGCACGTTTGAGGAGTTCAACGAGCAGCGCAAGGCGGCGTTTATTCGCGTTAAGGATTATAAGCAGGCGGGTAATCGCCTGGTCGGCTTTTTGTGCAGCTATACGCCGCTCGAAATTATCGATGCCGCGGGCGCTGCAAGTGTGGCCTTGTGCGGCACATCCGACGAGGTGATTCCCGAGGCCGAGAAGGTGCTGCCGGCAAATCTGTGTCCGCTCATCAAGTCGACGTACGGTTTTGCCTATTCGCAAAAGTGCCCGTTTACGTACTTTAGCGACATGATCATCGGTGAGACCACCTGCGACGGCAAGAAGAAGATGTACGAGCTACTCAACGAGCTCAAGCGCACGCACATTCTGCATCTTCCGCAGGGTCGCGATCGCGCCTACGAGCGTGAAGGCTGGTACGAGGAGTGCCGCCTGCTCAAGGAGGAGCTTGAGGGCTTCTACGGCATCACGATTACCGACGATGACCTGCGCGCTGCCGTCCGTCGTCGCAACCGCTTGCGTGCGGCCCAGCTCGAGATGTTTGCGCTGCAGGCCAACCAGCCGGCAGCCATGAGCGGCGTCGACCTGATGAGCACTATGTTTGCCGGTACGTTTAGCTTTGATATCGAGGCCTATACGCAGCAGCTGGAGCAAAAGGTCGCCAAGCTGCGCGAGGCCTACGAGACTGGCGAGCGCCCGGTCGCGGCGGATGCCAAGCGCATTCTGATCACCGGCTGCCCGGTGGGCGGCGTGATCAACAAGATCGGCCGTACTATCGAGTCCAACGGCGGTGTGGTCGTGTGCATGGACGACTGCTCGGGCGAGCGCACGGCGGCCATGATGATCGATCCGGAGGCTCCCGACATCCTGCGCGCCATCGCCGACCGCTACCTGGACATCAACTGCTCGGTCATGACGCCCAACGACGGTCGTATGGAAAACACGCTGGCTATGTGCGAGAAGTATCATGTCGATGGCGTGGTAGAGAGCGTGCTGCAGGCCTGCCACACCTTCAACGTTGAGAGCGCGCGCATGCAGGAGGCCGTCGAGGGTGCGGGTATTCCGTATATGAAGATCGAGACCGACTACAGCAACGGCGACATGGGCCAGATCGAGACGCGCATCGCCGCCTTCATCGAGACCCTGTAGGACAAATGCGGCAAAGGGATAGCTGTTTTGCCGTATAGAAGGAGGATGTCGTGGTTGGCATTGGTATCGACATAGGCTCGACGGCCGCGAAGGCTGCAGTGGTGGAGACGGATGGTGCCATTGCGTGGACCTGCGTCATACCGACGGGCTATTCGTCGGTCGATGCGGCGGAGCGTCTGCGCGGCGAGCTTGCCGCGGCGGGTTATGACGTGACGGGCGACGACGTGCGTGTGATCGCGACCGGCTACGGTCGTGTCGCCGTGCCCTATGCGCACAAGGTCGTGACCGAGATTACCTGCCACGGTACCGGTGCCGTGCGCCTGTTTGGCGATCACGGCACGGTGATCGACGTGGGCGGACAGGATACCAAGGTCATCCAACTCAAGGGCGGTCGCGTGGCCAAATTTGCCATGAACGACAAGTGCGCCGCCGGCACGGGGCGCTTTTTGGAGATCATGGCCGACCGCCTAGGCATTTCCCAGCAGCAGATGGCCGACCTTGCGCGTTCCGGCGAGCCCACCAAAATCAGCAGCATGTGCACGGTGTTTGCCGAAAGCGAGGTCATCAGCCTGATCGGTCGCGGTGAGCCGCGCGAGAACATTGCGCGTGGCGTGATCGACAGCGTGGTCTCGCGCGTGGCGACCATGGCCGGGCAGGCCGCGGGCGCCCCGTACTACCTGACCGGTGGCCTGTGCGAGAACGCCTTCGTGGTGGAGCGGTTGGGCGAGC